>CAMLML010000147.1 GCA_946481095.1 uncultured Cellvibrio sp. | reverse complement strand
GTCAGACCAGCGAAGCTAATCCAACTGTAAAAAAAATTTCAATTAAATCAAAGGCTGGATCCCTGCAAAGGTCTCTATTTAAATAAAAAATTAATTTATTCCCAACACTTTCTTCACAAAAGGAATAGTCAATTTACGCTGCTCTTGCAACGAAGCATTGTCGAGACGTTGTAGTTGCCAGAATAATTCGTTGGTATCTCTGGCAAGGCGTTGAATTAAAAACTGCGCGACTTCATCCGTAAGCTCCAAACCACGAACTTTTGCACGCATTTGTAAAGCGGATTGTTTTTCAAAATCTGTCATGTTGTGCAGATGCAGAGTCAAGCCCCATTGTAAACGCGATGACAAATCGGCAAGTTGAACTGGCAATTCCCGAACCGGTGCATTGGCAGAGATAATCAATTTATGTCGCAGTTCTTGCGTGCGATTGAACAGATCGAACAGGGCTTTTTCCCAATCCTGACGACCGGATACTGCTTCAAAACCATCAAGACAAACCAGATCTAGCAGTTCCAGGCCGCCGCATAATTCTTCCGGCGAATAGCCAACCAATTCGCGCAAAGGCAAATATTGAAAAGACATTTTTTCTGATTGGGCTTGATGACAAACCGCTTGCAACAAGTGTGTCACACCGCTGCCGGAAGTCCCCCATAAATAAATAAAATTTTCTTGTTGATCATTAAAAAAATTTAACAGGCTGGATACAACCAATGCATTCGGACTTTGCGCTTGCGTAAAAAAGTTGGCGAAAGTGGCTTCGTCCGAAAGATTAAGGCCTAAAAAAAGCTGTTCCGGTTTTGCCATTATTCTTCCTGCCACACATAACGTAATGGATCATCCAATGTACCTTTCGGCCCAATGATTTCCGCAACAGGATTAACCACGTCAGAATTTTCCAGTGATGAATTGGTATCCATTGGCAAGTTTTCGTTTTCAGAATTTACCCTGGCTGCAGGATTGTCTGCAGTAAACACCCCCGGAGAAAATTCCGGTAATAAACGTTTACCCAGTAATAAAGTGGACTCCAGCAAACGTGAATCCCCTTCCACAGTCAACACCAATAATAATCCGTGCTCGTTAACTTTTATCAGTTCACTTTTTTGCACCATCGCAAGGGTTTTTAAATAGGCTTGCGATTTTTTGACCGCTGCAAAATGTCGAATATTACTGATTTGCATGTAATAGGTTTGCGCAGTTTGTTGCCCTAATGTGACTGAATACTGACTGGATAGTTGATCAGCCAACTTGTGTATGAAATTGGCAAAAAGCGCAGCGGCTTCTGCTGCTTGTTCTTGCGATGGCAGCGTTTGTTGTATTGGCGATTGCTGTGCTGTTGTATCAATCACCTGCCAATCCATTATCCATGGCCCCAAATTAACCGCTTCCGTTGACGCATCGGCTGTGCCATCAACAGTTGCAGGATTTTCACCAACAGAATTAACAACTTGTTCAATTCTGTCCGGTTGTTCAACACTGGTTGTATCATCACGCAATAATCCTGGAGGCAATCTACCCATAGAAACCGGTTGATAACGTACAACCACAATCACATCGGCCTTATATCGCACAGAAGCTGCTTTGATTTTTTCCAGATTCAATTGCCAGACATGTTCAACAGACACTGCCAGGCTGTCATCCAGATCCCACTCGGGCATTTGCATTTTGAGGCCGCGCAATCCGCTTTGGGATTGCAATTGGTTCATTACAGATTCATCAGGCACCCGATGCAATTCCGTGAGCGATGTATCGCGATAAGCTGTCCAAACCAACACTTTTGGCCTTTGCGCAGGCCAGAGAGGAAGTTGTGCTGCTTTCAAAAGCTGGTTCACGGCTTGCGGGGAATAATCCAACTGAATACCAATACGGGTTTGCGGTTTACCATCCACAATTTCGATTTTGTTTCCGGTATAGGAAAAACTAAAAAGATAACTGGACGCTTTGGGAATCGCCGCCAGAACAACCGGATTCATCAAGGCATCGCGACGGCCCGATGCCCTGACAATCACTTCACCAAAATACAAACTGGCCGCTATATTGCGCTCCGCATCACTTTGATTTTTAACACTGCCAAAAGCGCGATAAATAGGTAACTCCTGAGCCGCTTGCAAATGGCTGAAGAATCCCACACCAATGATCAGAAAAATAATGTCCAGTCGTCGTAACAAGATCAGCCCCGTAATATCAATTTTCAGAAAGACCGCATTGTAACAGCTTCATTTTCAAAACCCATGACCAGTTGGCGTTACTGAAAAATTAGTGGATCATCCCGCTTACCACTACGGAGAGAATATGAGCAAACCTATCAACCCCAATAAAATCGTTGTGTTTACCGGTGCAGGTGTTTCCGCTGAAAGCGGATTGAAAACCTTTCGCGATTTTAACGGCCTTTGGAATAATTATTCGATTAGCCAGGTAGCAACCCCTCAAGCATGGCGCACTGATCCACAATTGGTGTTGGATTTTTACAACATGCGCCGCCGTGAATTGGCAAGCGTAGAACCGAATCCTGCACACATCGCCATAGCGCAATTGGAAAGCCAATATGAAGTGGTGGTGATCACACAAAATGTGGACAATCTGCATGAACGTGCCGGCTCATCAAATGTTATCCACGTACACGGTGAATTAACCAAAGCCCGCCCGGAAGTCGGCCATGACATTATCGATATAGGAACAAACCCCATCCAACTCGGAGATCTCGCCCCAAACGGATACCAACTCC
>CAMLML010000146.1 GCA_946481095.1 uncultured Cellvibrio sp. | reverse complement strand
ATTCGTGTTGGCAACTATTCACGTATCGCTGCTTACACATCGGCTTATGCATTTAATCATGGGATGGAAGCAGACAAATTGATTCAGGAACAACCGGTAACTTCACTCGGAATAGAAATTGGCGAAGATGTATGGATAGGCGCAAATACCGGCATACTGGACGGCGTCAAGATCGGCAACAAATCAGTTATTGGTATGGGATCAGTAGTCACAAGATCTGTTGCCAGCGGATTAAAAGTTGCAGGCAATCCTGCAAAAGAAATTGGCCACAGAGTAATAATGTTGTAATTATTGGAGTCTGTTATGCGTAAAAAAATATTATTTTTAGCACAATTTATGCTGGTACCCTTGATGATTTTCAGCTTCCAACTTTATGCAGATGACAGCCAGCTTAAAGCAGTTATCATCGAAGATTTAGGCTGGATGGATAAAAATAAAATGCAACAACAAGAAGATCAAATCAACGCGCTTGCAAAATCCAAACTGGGTTTAACGATTCATAAAAACTGGGATGATATCGCACTACTCCAACAAATTATTGATCGCAAACTGGTTACGGCCCGTGACTCATCCACACAAGAGGCTATGGGCGTGGTGCTGGGTAATATTATGCAAGCAGATTTTCCATCGCATTTGCAATGGAAAATCTACAAAGACAAATTGGGAAGATCAAAAGCACTTTGTATAAAAGGTACAGAAGAATGTTTATTTCCAGTCACCATGTTATCGCGTCGCATGCGCCTGGAAATGGAAATAAAAGTAGCCGATGTTTATAAAGGTGCCATTGAGCAGGTTGCGGAGAAACTACCTAAAATGCCTTATGGGGATGGGTTATTGCATAGTTTGAAACGATAAGAGATTTTGCGAGTCCCTCCCTTTGAAAAAAGGGAGGCGGAGGAGGGATTTAAAATGGTCAAATTTTCTGAGATTTTAAATCCCCCCTACCCCCCTTTTTCAAAGGGGGAAACTAACTCAAACCCTCGCTTCCAAATTCCCCTGCTGTACTAACACCTCTCGAATTTTTTCCGCTGTTCCTTTCAGCTGATCAGCATCTGCATTTTTTGCAAAAGCAAAACTTAAATCATTCATTGAATCCATAGGCACCAAGTGTATGTGAGTATGTGGAACCTCCAAACCTGCAATCATCAGTCCTACACGTTTTGCCGGGTAAGCAATTTTTAATGCATTGGCAATTTTGTGGCTGACCTGCATTAAATGCGCAGCCAGATCAACAGACAAATCACTCCACTGATCAATTTCCTGCCGGGGTATCACCAATACATGCCCTTGACGTATGGGTTGAATGGTTAAAATCGCTACAGACTTTTCATCTTTCCACACAAAATTGCCCGGGATTTTCCCTTCCATAATTAATGTGAATACACTTGCCATTTTTGCTACCTTTTTAATTTAAAAGTTATTTACCCTCACCCAGCCCTCTCCCGGAGGGAGAGGGGATTTGACTCCCTGATGTATTCGCTACGAAGTAATTTAATTCCCTCTCCCTCCGGGAGAGGGTTAGGGTGAGGGCTTCAATAAACCGCCGTCCCCCTTTTCAACAATTCCCTCGCCAATCGTTCATCCAGTTGCGTAACAGTTTCATCGTCAATTTCGATAAAGGCAATTGGAAAATCGCGATAATACTTTTGTTTATCCAGATCTTCCATTATGGATTGTGCAATTGATTTTGATTGCGAATCAGCCCAGGATTCCAAACACAACGACTGTTGTGGCAAATAAAAATCAGCGATGATTTCTTTATTATCGATTTCAATTGGATAGTGATGTGCGTGTGAAACACCGGCAAGATATAACCAGTTGTCGATACGCAATTGGATTTGCGATTCAACCACATGACCATCCAAACTGCGAAACGGCAATTGTAAATCTTTTGCATGAACTTGCGACAAATAAAAGCCCACCCAGGTTTCTTGCAATAAACTTTCTGGCCAGGTCACATAAGGAATACCCGATTGCTCAGCTTCGTGTTGTTGCCCACCCAAATCAGCACCTTTATCAGTTAGCAGCCACCCGTGTAGATATTTTTTGATTAATCCACGCTCTGCCAGAATTAAATTCACCAGACGTGCAGGCAGCTCCCATTTTTGTCCTATATGTGTTGCCGACAAAGGTGCTTCAGGCAAGAGTTTTAATAAGGGATGATTTTTGATGTTTTCAGGCCACGCAATATATTCACCATATTTGGGATGATTTACATAAATCCCGCCTTCAAATTTTCCCTTTTCAGTTAACTGCCAGTGACTATTCACTTTAATAATCCAGCCACCTTGCGCCAGCAAAATAAATAATTCCTTGCTTTCTTTACCAATCGACTTGGCCAATGCGGTTGTTGAAAGATGTTTGTCGGACATTTTATTTCCTGTAATACTACGCGCTGTTTTTTCTAACAAGTTGAATACTAATGCCTATTTGGATCGATGGTGATGCCTGCCCTCGCCCGGTGAAAGAAGCCATATTTCGCGCAGGTCACAAAAAACAAATTGTGGTCAAACTGGTTGCCAACCAATATATCCCGATTCCCGCGTCACCTTTTATACAATTTATCCAAGTGGAATCTGGCTTTGACAAAGCTGACAACTTCATTGTTGAACAAGTCTCCTCCATAGATCTGGTCATCACAGCCGACATACCGCTGGCCGCTGGCGCTATCGAAAAAGGAGCTGCAGTCATTAATCCTCGCGGTGAACAATATACCAAAGACACTATTGGTGCACGCCTGACCATGCGTAATTTTAACGAAACGTTGCGTAACAGTGGCTTATTACTCCAGGACGGCCCGGCTGCTTATAATCAGAAAGACATGCATAGTTTTGCTGCCGCTCTTGATAAATGGATACAGAAAACTTTGATGAAAAATTCGAAATAATTAATTTTGCTGTTACAACTTTTGAATATTTTTTGAAAGAAAATGTGCCAATAAACTGAATTAGATAATCTGCGTCACTTTTTCAAACCACGCAACTTGTTTTATCCGGATTCGCTATGTTAGCCTTCTGCACACAAAAATAATTGATGTTAAAAGTACTATCAACTCTTGTGTTTTCTAATCTGTTTTTTCATTGTTTTATA
>CAMLML010000145.1 GCA_946481095.1 uncultured Cellvibrio sp. | reverse complement strand
CAATCTCAAAACTGCGTATAACGAAATTTTTCAACAGGAACCGGCCGTCCAAAATAATAGCCCTGATATTTAAAACAACCTTCGCTTTCCAGCCAGTCGCGTTGTTCTTTGGTTTCTACGCCTTCGGCGATTACGCTTAATTCCATGCTTTGTGCGAGGCGGATAATCATGCGGGCGATGGCGGCGTCGTTGGCGTCGGTGAGTATGTCGTTGACGAAGGATTTGTCGATTTTTAATTCGTTAATCGGTAAGCGTTTTAAATAAGACAGTGATGAATAACCGGTTCCGAAATCATCGAGTGAAAATTTTATACCGTGGATTTTTAATGCGTCCATTTTGGTGATGATGTCTTGCGGATTATCCACCAACATACTTTCGGTGAGTTCCAGTTTAAGTTTATGGGGATCAGCGCCTGTGCTGCGTAATATTTCAAGCAGTTGTTCAACAAAATTGGTTTGCTGGAATTGCCTTGCGCTGACATTAATGGCCAAACATAAATCAGTCGTTGCGACATCTTTTGACCAATTTACCAATTGCTTACACGCCGTTTCGACAATCCATTTTCCCAAAGGAAGGATCAAGCCCGAATCTTCGGCAATGGGAATAAAATCCAAGGGTGATACCATGCCGCGTTCTGGATGCACCCAGCGAATTAACGCTTCTGCGCCAGTTACTTTTCCATCCACATTAATTTGTGGTTGATAAAAAAGTTGGAACTGATTTTGTTGTAATGCATCGCGCATTTCATGTTGCAAACTGAATCGCTGTGCGGCTGTAGATTGCATTTCCGGATCAAAGAAACGAAAGGTATTACGACCTGTAGCCTTGGCGTGATACATGGCCTGATCTGCCTGTTTGAGAAGCTCATCGATAGGTACAGTAGCATCGCCAAACAAACAAATACCAATACTGGGCGTATTAAAATATCCCTGATTTTCTATTTCGTATTCTGCATTCAATTGCGTCATAATTTTTTCAGCGACTTGCTGGGTTTGTGTTGCTGCTTCTTCGCGCGCTTCACTCAAGCCTTCAAGCACAACCACAAATTCATCGCCGCCTAATCGCGCAACGGTATCTTGTTCGCGTACTGAATTACGCAAGCGTTCCGCAACAGCAATTAATAATAAATCGCCGACGTGATGCCCACGGTTATCATTGAGTGTTTTAAAATCGTCAAGGTCGATAAATAACAAAGCGCCTTTGGTGTGTTGGCGCAAGCTGGTGGTTACGGCGTGCTCCAGTCGATCCTGTAATAAACGGCGATTGGGCAAATGCGTCAGCGGATCAAAAAATGCCAGATTGTGTATGCGCTCTTCATTTTGTTTCAGTTCGCTGATGTCCGTTAAAGTAGACACATAATGCGTTGTAATATTCAGTTCATTTTTTACGGCGGTTATAGTCAACCATTCTGGAAATACTTCACCACTTTTGCGGCGATTCCAGATTTCACCACGCCAACTTCCGGTCTGAATAATAGATTCCCATATTTGAGCATAAAAATTTTTATCATGGCGACCTGAAGATAATATTCTTGGATTTTTTCCAATAACATCTTCCGCGGTATAACCGGTTACTTCAGTGAAGGCATTGTTAATCCGTAAAATGGTTCCCTCAGGATCGGTAATCATCATACCTTCACGCGCTTCAAATGCTGTGGCTGCCACACGTAATTCTTCTTCTGCCAAGCGACGCTCGGTAATGTCGCGTGCCAACACAACAAAACGTGGTCCCGACGTGGGTTCTGTTGTTTTTCGTGAAATGGATAATTCAAATGTCGCCATGCCACGTGGCAATTTCAAGCTGTAATATTTGCCAGACGAAATACCATTTTGTAATGCTTCATGTAATGCTTTATCCACTACATCCACAGCATGGGGTGGTAAAAATTCGCGAAAATTTTTGCCTAAAAAATCCTTGGGTTGTACGGTCAATAACTCAAGTCGATTGGTGTGATAACCATGAATGATTCCCGTTAAATCAATATCAAATAATAAATCGGGGATAGCATCGAGCGTTGCTTGTAATTGTATTCGTGCATCCATTACTTCGCGTGTTTGGTTGGCGACGGCTTCCTGTAAATTTAATTTTCTGCGCTGCAGTCTTATCATCAAATAAGTTTGATAGGACAACAACAAACTCAATACCAGTGCAACCAGAATTTCACCGGCAACTTGCCAGTAATTAATCCAGCCTGCTTGCGGCGCTATGCTCAATGTCCATTTGCCATTGGGAACGTCAAATGTTTTTTCAATCGGATTAATCAGATATTCCTGCGCGTTAATTGCAATCACTTGTCGTTGCCCGGTTTGCAAATCAATACTGGATAATTGATAGGCTATGGCATTCGATTTAAGTTGATGCATATTGGCGTTTTCCAATAATCGACTGATACGAATAATTACATTGGTAAAACCCCAAAAATATTCTCCGGATTCGTTTTCCAGAAACACCGGCAACCGCGCCACTGCGCCCAAACCGCCTTGCACCAGATTAACCGGGCTTGCCAGTGTCAATTTGCGAGTATCACGTGCACGAATGGCTTCTTTGTTTTGCGCGGAATCTTCCAGTTGGTTAAAGCCCACGGATTTTTCATTGCCTTGCAGAGGGTATACCTGGGTGATTATGCCGTTGGGTGAAAGGCTGATATGCGACACACTGTCGAAGTAAGGTAGAAGTTCTTTTGCCGCGTCATCAAAACGTTTTGTTGATCCTTTGCCCAAACGGATCATGGTTGCAAATGAATAGTTAAGTGTAAGTGCCTGATCCAGACTGTCGCGAATTAAAAACGCGTGATTGGTTGCAATATTTTCCATATCAGCGCGTTTGGCCGCGCGTAAATTTCCCTCCAATATCCAGATCACCCAGGCAGAAAGCATCAGGCAAATAACCAATACCGCCAACGCCGGGACTCCGGGGCGACGAAGTAAAAGCGGTATGGTTTGGGGCATAACAATCCACTAAAAAGAAATGGGAACCTAATGGTTCACTATAGCAAGGCTCTCCGAAAAAGAACGGCCGTCACCTGTTGTTTTGATGATTAATGCGACAGCATTTTCTGGCCTCATTTTTTGAGGGAATTGGATCCGCTCGATTTGTGAACTTTCTATAACTGGCCATGACTAATGGGCAATTATCAGGAGAGCATCATGAAATACCTCATTATTCTTGTGTTTTTATTTAGCACGGGTTGCAGTAATCAGCAAGTCTACGAAAGTATTCAGGCAAGTGAACGAAATAAATGTACGCAGGAACCAACACCTTCTTTACAAAAAGAATGCGAAGAAAAACTGATCCCTTACCGGGAATATGAAAGAGATCGTCAATGAAAACGATGAAATTCAGATCTCAGAGAAAATAATTCTGTTTTTTGAGTATTTTTTTGAAAAATTGCATTTTTTCAAAAGTACGAATATTACCGGGAGATCAGGCTTCATGATTG
>CAMLML010000144.1 GCA_946481095.1 uncultured Cellvibrio sp. | reverse complement strand
CGGCACCGCGTGCCTTGCCGTAAAACTTGATCAAACCAAACAGGTTGGACAGATCGGAGATGGCCAGCGCGGGCATGCCGCAGCCAGCGGCGGCTTTGACGGCCTCGCCCACGCGTACCATGCCGTCGAGCACCGAAAATTCGGTGTGCATGCGCAGGTGAACAAACGTGGCAGGGAGCGAGTGGGATGTATTCGTCATTCTGACATTTTACTACCAAGTGGCTGGCAAACTATTGAGAATGACGAATCCACGGACTAGAACAAGGGGTGGGCTAGCTGCTGTATAGCAGCATTCGACTTCCTTGCTGGACTTCGATTGAAATAATCGTGACGGCCCTTTATGTTTGAGTAGTTAACCGGCAAAACCGCCAAGAAACGCCCCCGAAGATTATCTTCAATATCTGATTCATGATTGTTCCACATATCCAAAAATTGAGATTTACTCAAAGTGACATGTCCTAGCGATGGGTCTGCCAAATGCACGGTATTTCGACCAATCCCCTTAAGAACAGAGAAATGCTCGGTAGTCCTGTGTTTTAAGTACACAAGCACAGGGGCTTTGAGGTTGAGCAACTGATCATAGGTTGCAGCGAAACCTTGTGCTTTAAACCCAAAACTGGGCAATGTGCGCTGCATATCAGCAAAGCTTGCTCTGGCATCGCCTTTATCCAATGCTTTTAACAACTCCTGCTCAGAAATTGACTGCCCGTAAAACTGATTCAGGATAGTAGCAAGCCCAGCCGCCCCGCATGAAAAATCAAGGTTTTGCTTGACTATTCCTTCATCACGAATTGACTTCCAATTTTTCAATTGCAGATTGACAACAGACGACGGGGTCAAGTAAGTAGGTTGAGCTGAAATATGTTCTGAAAACATCATAAAAACAACCAGAACAAAAATGGCATGCAGCTTAAAAATGCTCATAAATAATAGATCAAAAATATAGTGCGTAATCAATAGATTCCCGGGCTCGAAATCAAACACTCTAATAGAGTGAGATTTCTGTTTATTTTTTTCCGTTTCGTTTACGTTCGTAGAGAGCAATCGCTGCCACAAAACAGGCACAAACAATTCCTAGTATAATCGATGAAATAGACAACTTTACTAAATTCGTATTTTCATCAAACAAGACCTTCCATAAAAAGAAAACAGTGACCACAGAAATCATAATCGACGAAAATAATTTAACCAAACTCCAACTAGCGAACAAGAACTTATCTTTCAAGAACACCGCTAAAAGAATAATTAGATTTTCCAAGCTACTATTTTAATAAAAACTTTAAATCTATTGCGTTACTGGCGAAGAATTTTAAAACCTCACCAAGAAATTGATAGCATTACTTTACACTTAATATGGATATGCTCAAATATTTTTTATAGAACACACTTTACAATCATTTTTTGACACATGAACAATGACGACCGTCAAATTTTAATAAATCCAAACCAATAAAAACACCAACTAAATTATTTAATCAATGCACTTAGAATCCCCATCTAAAAATATCTCATGAATATCGACCAGAAACCCACGATAATATTTTTTTTAGAATATAAAAACCCACAAAGTAAAATGCAGATACAAAAATTGAATCAACTATTAAATCGATCAGAATTTTTTTCTCACAAAATATTTGACTTAATCCAAAAATCAAAAAACAAAGTGAAAATATTGATATATACGACGTTAAAAAATTCGAGCTTTCGATTGAATAATCCACGATTCTGCTAGATGCAAAAATCAAAGTAATTATTGCTAGAACATCAAATAGATCGCACAGATTAGTCATATTTTCCTATTGATTTATCCTTATCTCAACCTGTTATAGATTGAGATAAGGGAATTTTTACACTATTTGAAATCAGTAAGGCATATACCCTACACCAGATCCACCATAGCCAGCCCCAGATGGAGAGTACATCGCACCATAGCCAGAATAACTATTGAATGAATTCGAATACCATGACTCTGCGCCTGCGGCTCCAATCAAATAACCTGCACCGTAGCCCATTCCTCCGACTACGCGACCAACGGGGGAAGCATAAAATCCACCAGTGGCGCCAGCTCCAACATCACGCCAATCAACATTTCCGTCATTTCGAGCGTAGCTATACACAGCGCCAGACCCTGCGCCGAGTGCTGTGTAGCCAATCACAGGTAAAAACCAAAGAAATGAACCCTCGGTTTCCTTCATTTCTTCTGTGCTCAAAGCTGCAACTTCAACAGCATTGGACTCTGACGCAAACAGAGCCTCATAATCCACAGCTTCAAACGCCAGCGTTTCAGTTGCTTGCTTCTGCTCAGCAAATACGGGTGTTACAACGCTTCCCACCAAAAGTGTTGCGATAAGACTTTTACTCAGCTTATTCATATTCTTCCTGAAAATAATTATGGGTGCTGTTAGATATGTCGCCGAAAACTACAAAGTTTGCAGCCAACTTAACCTCAGGTCTGCACCCTGCCCACCTGAAGTATTCGTTTTTAAGGAAAGATTGATTGATGACCCTTCTTGCAAGCCGTAGCCGGCCCCCAAGACCAAACTTGTTTGAGTCCGCCGAGCAAATTGGGATTGACCATTCACTGAATCGGCTAATCGTGCTGTCCATTGGAACCCTGTGCTGAGCGACACACGATCATTGGCAGCAAAAATTACAGTTGGCGATAGGGTCCAGATAGCGCCTGGTTTTACGTTAGCGCCATTCTCATCTCGAGAAGCACTTGCTCTATAGGCTGTGGTAATTGCCAATACGACAGGATCAATTGCCTTGTAGGCAGTTAAGCCAATCAAGGTAGATTTCAAATTACTTGAATCTGAACCGCGATTTTCATACAACGCCAGCTCGCCAAATCCAAGGATGGCTGGCGTTGCATCATCGGCCTTGAATTGGTGGGACACCCCAAGCCAAGCGTCAGCAACATAGGCGTCTGACTGGGAGTTGAATCCCATCCCACTCATTTGACGACTTTCAGTGAACAAATATGAGACACGCGAGGTAACCTCCGTGCGAGCGCTTAGTCCATAACGCAGACCCAGAGAGCCAACCAGAGTATCCGCGTTATTTTGAACCTGACCAATTTGAGTAGGAATCAAAACGAACGAGGTGGGTCCTGTCTGGAGTAGCAGTGGCTCTCCCACGAATAAGCCGATTTGATCACTGTTCGAGTAGGTACCCGACAACTCAAGACGGTATCTACCCTGATCGGTGAGAATATCTTCGACAGTTAACGCAATATCGGCATTGGCAGTCCCCAAGCTCATTCCAATCAGTTGGCAGCAAAGGACAACACGTCACAAAATACAACGCATAAAAAAACCTCCTGATAAATCGGAGGTTAGTTAAGTGTATTTATTGACCGAATACAAACCGGGTAACTCGCTCGAGCCACCCGTGATTAACTGCGTATGACTTAGGCAGCCAACTTCTTTGCAAACTCAGCCACCCTTGCCCCATACACTTTCGCAGTTTCCAGGTCAGATGCAGGCGGAGTCACGTCTGCCGGGGCGTTGT
>CAMLML010000143.1 GCA_946481095.1 uncultured Cellvibrio sp. | reverse complement strand
TTGAATCAATCGCTGGTCTAATTTGGTAATGGGCTGGTAAGTACGACAATGTAACCATCGGGGTCATGCAACCAGAATTCCCAGTTCATGTTTTCACTAAGATGGCTCTCTTTTATAACATCGACTCGCATTTCTGTGGCTCGTTGTACAGCCGCTTCATAATCTTCAAGTTCGAACCATAAAAGAACGCCGTTACCATAAGGGCGTAATTCAGGTTCACCAAGTTTGCCGTGTTGATGTTCTTCGTACCAATTGTGCAGCTGCAAAACCAGCTTTCCTTGTGAGGTAAGTCTTTCATATTGAGTGCCGCCGTGACCGCTTTCACAACCCAACAGGCGCTGATACCATCTGCTGCTTAATTCAACGTCTTGCACACAAATAAGCGGAGCGAGTTGCATATATTTCTCCCTTCAAATTAATTTTTTGAATACTTTTGTAGCAAAATTTAACTCTCCATAGTAATTTCAATTATTTCGTTACTTTCGTCAAACCTTACACAAATTATGTAATTTGTTGTTTCCTCCGGAAGAGTAAAATCAAAAGCGAGGTCTTCATCCCAAATGCCTTCGAGAACTAATAAGTTCAATACCTTTTCAGGACTGGGCTTCGATTGACCTGTATGTTTTAACCAGTAGGTTGGTTCGATTTCTTCAAGGTGATGAGATACGAATAACGTTGCACCGTATTCGCCATCCTCGGTTCCATATGTACTCTTAATTGCCTCCAGTGCTTTCTTTTCGCGAATTTTTAAAATTTCACTCATTTTATCCTCGATTGGTCTAACAGTTTTGTGGTGGCACTTTTAGAATTTTTTTAAAACGTGTATCGCGTTACACTCCATATGAGCTAACTTAAAAGACAATAACTATGGCTTTTCAAAGCGAGACATATCAATAATTTCAAAAGCTCTCATCTCGTTAAATGTGGATTGATATTCTTTCCATTCATTTTCAAGAGTGCCAGCAACAGAAACCACCACCATATCCATTTTATCGTTCCAAAAAAGCGAATAGAGTATGTGAAACTCTTTCTTTTTATCGCCTTGCATTACAGTTTCAATTGTTTCCAGACAAACAACAGAAAATAACCCTTGTTCAGTTGGTTCGCAGCTTGATACTACGCGGTCAACTGTCGTTTTCTTGGAGTCCGCAAATTCAAACAAAAAATCTTTGGGCGATTTTCCAGTCCCTTCTTTTATTCCTGCAATTAATTGAATCCTCACACCTGTGTCATACGAACCACCAGAGCTTATATCCTCTTTTGATAGCGTCCAGATATAGCCATTACTATTCTGAGATTCGGAATAAAACCAACTCTTGGGCTTCATGATTTTCCCTCCAGTCGGTTCAAGAATTTGTTGTAACATTTCTTCTTTGGCAACCGAAAATGCCGATGCTAACAAAAACAAAATTGTTAGAATTATTCTTTGTATGATCATTTAGAAACTCCTTAAGCCATCACACCATGCAATTCAACAGAGCGATTGTATGCCTCAATTGATTTGATATTTTCTGAAACCCATTCGGATTTTATTTTAGATTCTTCTAATGGTTTAGTGTCACAGGTTTCTCGATCTATCTGTTTATCATTCATTCGATTACCGTTTTGGTTCCGTAGCCCGTATGAAGCAAAGCGAAATGCGGGGCTGAGGGTTTATTAAAGAACCCGCATTTCGTTTCACTCCATACGGGCTACTTGCTGAGTGGAGCTGCTTGTTATATTTGTTCAAATTCAAGGCAATAGTATGTGTTGTTTCTGATTGCTCTCCAAAATTCCAAATATCCTGTTGAGAGAGCATAATCAACGTTGAGATCGCTTATATTGACGTTACATTTCAAACCAAGCAAGCAATGACTTATTGCACTTGAGTTTAACTGCATTAAATAGATATTCTCGTTGTTCTTACTTAATTCTGCTAGCGACGAAGCTACTACGTAACGTCGGTACTCATCGTCAATTTCCATCAATGATATTTCATAACTATTTTTCTTTTCATTAAATTTTGTCCATTCGGCGGAAACAATATCGTTTTTAATTTTGGAATTCTGCAAATCATGAAGATTACAAATAATTGCCTTATCAGCTTGCTCAAGCCGCAGAATGATTCTGTGTTCCTTTTCATATATCCATTCATCACTTTTTTGTAAAAATATTTCACTTAAAACTCTAGCCCCGCCTTCTACACATATATTTGAGTAATCAAAATCAAATCTGTCATTTCTGTACCTTAATCCCTTTCGATACATGATTGGCCTCGCAACTCCATTAAACGGAGTGTAATCAATCAAAAAGGGTGAGGTTAGCGAGCTAGGCATGAATAGTTTATTGAAAATATTTGAATGGCCAAAACTGCTAATTCCGGCGACCACTCCTTTATGTTCTTTAGCGTAGTGCGCCCACATGAGTAGATTATCTTTGGATTCCGAGAGACAAATAACCCCGACTTTATCAATATTGTTTTCAATGTACTGATGAAAGTTTACTTGCTTGTGGTCAATATCAAATACAGTTTTATCGTCAAAATATCTAACTAAATCGTTCAAACTATTCCTACAATAAACGGCTTCGAACGGATCGTTTAGAGCAGATCTTTGGGTTAAACGAATATATCCATCTTTGAAAAATGTCCTCGGTTCAGACATGTACTTAAAGTAAATCAATGTTCTAGACTCCATGAAAATTTAATATTTCATAACCAGCACCGACTATATCCCCACATCCCAACCACATCAACCATTCACCCAAACAAATCCAACTGCTCTTCATCTCGCTTCGCCGGAATAAATTGCGGCTTCTTAAATAAATCACAATTTAATTCACCAAAACGGCCGTGGTGGATTATGCCGAGGCGTTTTAGGGTTTTTAAAAAGCGTTGGCGGATTAAATCGGCCCAGACGCCTTCGCCGCGCATGCGGCTGCCGAATTCGGCTTTGTAATCTTTTCCGCCGCGCATGTCGCGGACGCGATTCATGACGCGTTCGGCACGTTCGGGGAAATGTGTGTCCAACCATTCTTGAAATAGCGGATTCACTTCGTGCGGTAAACGCAAAATGGTGTATCCCGCTGCTTTGGCTCCGGCATCGACAGCGGACTTCAATACATTTTCCAATTCCTGTTCTGTCACAAAGGGAATGATGGGGGCAACACTCACAGAAACGGGAATGCCCGCATCAGCCAAACGGCGAATCACTTGCAAGCGTCGTGTGGGTGATGCAGCGCGGGGTTCCAGTTGACGCGATACTTGATGATCAAGTGTGGTAATCGTAATCGCGACAATCGCCAGATTTTTTTTCGCCATCTCACTGATCAGATCAATATCGCGTTCAATTAATGAGGATTTTGTAATTAATCCAACAGGATGTTGGCACTCGTGTAAAACCTCCAACAAACTGCGTGTTAAACGCAATTCGCGTTCACAGGGTTGATAAGCATCGGTGTTAACGCCAAATGCAATCGGTGATACCTGATAATTTTTTTGCGCGAGTTCTTGTCGCAATAAAAATGCAGCGTTGGTTTTCGCAAATAATCGCGTTTCAAAATCAATGCCTGGAGATAAACCCAAATAAGCGTGTGTTGGTCGTGCAAAACAATAAATGCATCCGTGTTCACAACCGCGATAGGGATTGAGTGAAACACTGAAAGGTAAATCCGGTGATTGATTGCGCGTGAGAATGGATTTGGCAATTTCTTCGGTGACATGGGTTTTGATGCTCTTGTCCGCATCTTCTTCCTGATACCAGCCGTCATCCGTTTTTTCGCTTTGCCGGATTTCAAATCGCCCGATGATATTGCTCACAGCCCCGCGACCTTTGATCGCCTGGGGTTTGGGTGGAATCCACTGATCGGTTTG
>CAMLML010000142.1 GCA_946481095.1 uncultured Cellvibrio sp. | reverse complement strand
AATCCAAAATCGAATCTGCAATTAAAGAAGCGGAAGAAGTTGTGAAGTCAGATGATCTTGCAAAAATTCAGGCGGCAACTGAAAAATTAACGGAAGCTTCTTCATCACTCGCACAAAAACTTTACGCCGAACAACAAGCCGGTGCGCAAGCAGGCGCACAACAAGGAGGTGGTTCAGGTAAGGCAGCGGATGATGGCGTAGTGGATGCTGAATTTGAAGAAGTGAAGGACGATAAGTAAGTGCTTTATGTTCCTCCCCCTTACGAAGGGGGAGGTTAGGAGGGGGTTTGTTTTAAAAGCCTTACCCCACCCTAACCCTCCCCTTGGCAGGGGAGGGAACAACAGCAAAAACAAATGCGGGCTTGCCCGCATTTGTTGTGTCAGGAAGAAAGAAATTTTTTGTACTCGTCATACTGCGAAAGCAGATATCCATAGAAAACTGGATTCCTGCCTTCGCAGGAATGACAACAGAATCCAAACCAAGGTATCAAGATGGCAAAGCGTGACTATTACGAAATACTCGGCGTCGCAAAAGATGCAGACGCCGCAGAATTAAAAAAAGCTTATCGCCGTGTGGCGATGAAGTTCCATCCTGATCGCAATCCGGACGATCCATCAGCGGAAGAAAAATTCAAAGAGGCGAATGAAGCTTACGAAATTTTATCTGACGAAAATAAACGCGCGTCTTATGATCGTTTTGGTCATGCCGGTGTTGATGGTCAATCTGGAATGGGCGGTGCAGGTGGTTTTGGCGGCGGCAGTTTCAGCGATATTTTTGGTGATGTCTTCGGCGATATTTTTGGCGGCGGACGTGGTGGTCGTGGCGGCCCCGCACGCGGTTCCGATTTGCGTTACAATCTTGAATTAAATCTCGAAGACGCCGTAAAAGGAACCAGCGTACAAATTAAAGTGCCGACATTGGTTTCGTGTAAAACTTGTGATGGTTCCGGTGCAAAACCAGGTACCAAACCAGTCACCTGTACCACTTGTGGTGGTCATGGTCAGGTGCGCATGCAACAAGGATTTTTTTCGGTACAACAAACTTGCCCAACTTGTCGTGGTCGCGGCACCATCATCGCTGATCCCTGCCGCGCATGTAACGGTCAGGGTCGCGTAGAAGAAACCAAAACACTGCAAGTGAAAGTGCCTGCAGGTGTGGACACTGGCGATAGAATTCGTTTGTCCGGCGAAGGTGAAGCAGGCGATGCTGGCGGGCCACCCGGCGATTTATATGTGCAAGTGCACGTGCGTGAACACGCCATTTTCAAACGCGACGGCGCCGATTTATATTGCGAAGTTCCCATCGATTTTGTTGACGCTGCACTCGGCGGCGAACTCGAAGTCCCGACACTCGACGGCCGCGTAAAATTAAAAGTTCCTGCAGAAACCCAAACCGGAAAATTATTTAAATTACGCGGCAAAGGTGTAACACCGGTTCGCGGTGGTGGCGTCGGCGATTTACTTTGCCGCGTAGTTGTCGAAACCCCAGTCAACTTAACCGGTAAACAAAAAGAGTTATTAAAAGAATTCCAAAACACTATGAAAGGCGGAAAATATTCTCCCAAACAATCGAGTTGGTTTGATGGAGTGAAGAAATTTTTTGGTGAGTGATGAAAAGGCCGATTCGAGAGAATCGGCCTTTTTGGTTTAAAGGAAGAAAGTTTATGAATAGAAAATATTTAAGCTGTGATGATCTAGATGACGCATTAAGATCACTTGCTATGGTTTACGGAGTGGAAAATAATACTATTCGTGAACTGTATGATAACAATTGGCCTGATTTTTTACCTGAATATGAAGGTCTATCTGTTATAAATTTGGAATATTTTAACGACTGGATTGGATGTCATTTTGGAGTTAAAATTTTTGAATATGTTAATTTTGATGTAGCTTTCTATCATAGAACTCGCTTTGATGGTAAGCATACATGGTTTAAAGAGGGGATATTAGATTCAATTAGTGGTGCCAATTCTTTTATTGAAAAGATAAAACCATTTTTCGATGAAAATTTCGACATAGAAAATTTCCGATCTAAAATTATTTCAAACATAAAAGGGAGGACTGCTTTAGAAGGAAAATCAATTGGTGGTCCATACGCCTTTGATTGGTTGGATGCCGCTAAAAATGCTCCTGGATATGATGTGCCAGAATTTTTATGTGGGAGATTTGATAGAGAAAACGGCGAAAAAATTTTCTTTTTAGAAAATGAAGCCAATTTAATATCTCAAAATTTGATTCCTGTAATTGTTAAGTTTTTAGCGAAACCTAGATGTTACGTACGGTATGTAAATAGTCTTTGGGAGTATGTTTACAGAATTCGGTTCGATTATGAGATATCACAACAGAACGCTAGATGTAGTTTTACCGCAGACGGAAACATAATTCCTTCCGAAAGAATTGTAAAATTATTCTCGATCCCGTAGGTTGGGGTGAAAACCCCAACACTCGTCCTTCAATAAAAAACGTAACTTTAATAGAGAGTTTTGCACGAATAAAAATTAATCGTCATTCCTGCGAAGGCAGGAATCCAGCAGTTACAAAATTTCAATCAAATCAAAGACTGGGTCCCTGCCTTCGCAGGGATGACGAAGTGAAACTAAAACAAAAATGGATTCGTGAAAATGTCTCTAACAATTCACTTATTCAAAAATATTCCCATTTTGGCTTTTGGTTTGAGATGGTCGTGTTGGGGTTTGCACCCCAACCTACGGAGCGAAAATCTGATTCGCCTTAAATTCAGCTAAAAGATTTAGATATTCTGTTGTTATGATATAACAAGAAATTTACGCAAACAAAAAGAGCAGCCCATAAACAATCAACGAAATGCCAATGTAATATTTATTAACAGTGTTTTCTTTTTCTTCATCTTCGTTTGCATTAAAAATATCCAATACAGCTTGCCGCAACAAGAAAGTGTAGAGTACGTAATAAAGAAAAGGGATTACATGAACATAAAAAGGAAAATCACTGACATGTTTGTCAAATATTCCAAGGATTAAATCAATTTCAGCATAGATGCCAAAAATACCCAGAACAGCATTGATAAACATCCATTTGACTTGTTCCCTGCCAAAGAAAATCAAATAAAAAATGGAATAAATCAAAATAGCAAAGCCACCATGAGCATATAAAAAAGCCACAGGTGCAGGATCGTCTGAATAGGCCATAAAAAATCCAGAGCCGCCAAACATAAGCATATGCATCATAAAAAAGGGATATACCGACCAGCCAGAAATGGAATCACCTTTTTTATAGCTGTTACCATTAATGGTGACATCACCTCTAAGCTTCATAGAATGCCTCGATTTTGAGTATTGGATTGGTGCAAATATTTTTCCCCTGATGGATTTATCCCACCGGCAAAGCCGTCTTATCCACCGGCGATTTCAATACGAAAGAAGAATGCACACCACTCACACCTTCAATGCGCGTCAATTTTTGCAACAAAAATTGTTGATAACCATCCATGTCTTTCACTATGACTTTTAGTAAATAATCAGCGGATTGGCCGGTGATCAAATGGCATTCCAGGACTTCGGGATAACCACCAATGGTTTTTTCAAACAGATCAAATCGGTCGGGTGTGTGTTTGTCCATGCTGATGGAAATAAACGCCACCAAGGTAAGTCCCAATTTACGGGCGTTTACCAAGGCGACATAGCCATCGATGATTCCGGACTCTTCCAGCTTGCTAACCCGGCGTAAACAAGGTGAAGGCGACAGGTTGATGCTGTCAGCCAACTCCTGATTAGAGATGCGGCCATTCTTTTGCAAGAGTTCGAGTATTTGTTTGTCGTAGCGGTCGAGTTCCATATAGGTCTCCGTGGCCTTTCACCCCCTCCTAACCACCCCCCCAGCCCCGGGGGGGGCGGGTTAAAACACAATGAATTGGTGTGTTTGTGTTGGGCACCCCCCGACCACAGGGGGGCGTGGGTGGGG
>CAMLML010000141.1 GCA_946481095.1 uncultured Cellvibrio sp. | reverse complement strand
TTGTTCTGTGGATTCCTGCCTGCGCAGGAATGACGTGTAGAGACGCAGGAATGACTGTAGAGACGCAGAAATGATGAAGACCTATGTTTGATTTCACCTCGTCATCCCTGCGAAGGCAGGGATCCAGTTTTTGTTCTGTGGATTCCTGCCTGCGCAGGAATGACGTGTAGAGACGCAGGAATGACAAGTTGAGATACATGAATGACGAGTACGGCTAATTGATTTTCTACCATTAATTGAATTACTCTTTGGCGCTATAGGAACCACAATTAAAGGACTAATATGAAAAACCCCGCAGTATATATTCTGTCAACCGGAAAAAATGGCACGCTTTACATTGGTGTAACCAGTGATTTAGTTCAACGTGTTTGGCAACACAAAAATCATCTAGCCGATGGATTTACTAAAAAATATAATATTACCCAGCTAATTTATTTCGAACAAATTGTCAGTATGGAGCAGGCAATATTGAGAGAAAAACAATTAAAGCGCTGGAAGCGAGAATGGAAAATAAAATTAATTGAAGATTTTAATCCTGGATGGATAGATCTTTACGAAACCATTATCTAGCCCTCTCTGCAAAAGCATCGTCCTCGTTACAGTGCACAATCATTTTTTGCAACATACCGTCATCTTTTGCAACATACCGTCATCTTTTGCAACATACCGTCATCTTTTGCAAAATACCGTCATCCCTGCGAAGGCAGGGATCCAGTTTTTGTTCTGTGGATTCCTGCCTGCGCAGGAATGACGTGTAGAGACGCAGGAATGACGAGACAAATAAATTCCGCCTATCGCAGGAATGACGACCACTGTAGATCCTGCGCGGAATGACGAAAAAATATCAATAATAAAAATGCAACTGCGCAAAAAAATCCAAATAATTACCCTGCGTACGTTGCGGAATATCATCACCTTTACGTAGCCCGCTGCGAATTTGTAAATTAGCAAAAGGTGTATATTCCAATAAAGCAGAATGGCGAACGCGATGGTTTTCATCGATATGGGTATCAGGATCCAAATATTCAGTGGTGAGTTTTATATTGTAGCCTTTGCTAATTTCTCTATTGATTTCGAATAGACCTATGCGTTGTTCCTGAAAAGTATCGGGAATATTAGAGAGGGATTCATCTTCAATGTGATCCACTTCAGCCAGGAAAACAAAACCTTGCCAGTTAAATCCACCAAAGATATTGGCTTGTGTACGCGCACCGGCTTCGGCGTCGTTATAAAGTGCTGTTGCACCGATTCGCCAATTGTTGCCGAGATATTCTGCACGCGATAAAAATTGCAGGCGATTATCGTCATTGTTCAAACCGCTGCTGCCATTACTCAACGCAAAATTAAATAGAGTTTTACTGTATTGCAAGCCTAACTCAACGCCGTTATCACCAGTATCAAAATTAAACCCGCTGGCCTGACGAATAAAAGCGGTGTCATCTTCCAAACGTAAACCATAAGGCAACATTATGCGACCGGCTTTTACATAATGATTACCGTTTAATTTTGTCAGAATAAACGTTTCACGATTAAGTGCACCACCCGGTGCGATTTGCTCATCGATATACAAGGCAAAACGAGAATCTTTCGGTTGCAGTACAACATAAAGTTGGCCGGATTGTGTTTCAAAACCACGCGCATCTTCAGTTTCATCTCTGTCCGATTGATAATAATTTGCGCGCAGGTTAGCACCTATGCGCAAAGTTTCACCCATTTGCCCTGCATCAAATAATGTTGCACTGCCTGCTGTTTGCGGCAACACATGAGTGCCGTAATAAGCACCATAAGTGTTACGTGCGCCGCCACCTGCGGGATTGACGTGGCAAGTTGAACAGGCGGTGTTATTTTTTATGGCCAAATAAGGTTCAGCTTTCGCTGAAAAAAAACCAATACTTGCGATAACAAATAAAATGGTTTTGCAAATGATTTTCCAATTAATCAACATGGTTATCACCCTCGTTTTTATTTGCTGACAAACCAGTGCCTGTACGTGGCGCACCATTGCTGATCCAATTACGGACTTGATCAATTTGCGTTTGCGATAAATAAGGCCCGCCCAGAGGCATGCGCCCACCGACAATATCGCTTGCACCTTCGAGTTTTTTAATGATGTAACTTTGATCAGGATTGCCAGGATTCACACGCATCAAATCCGGCATTTCATCAGCGGCTTGATTCACCAAAAATGCGTAGGAATTATCTTCGGAATCCAAACGCAAACCGCGTGGTGCATTGGCACCTGTATGACAGTTGGTGCAAATTGAACCAAAAATGTTTTGTTGTAATTCAGCCAGTGTGACTGCATCGGCCTGGTTACCTCCACCATTATTATCGGTGACAGGTAAACCCTGTTCATTCAAACCTTCACCCGAACCCGCACCACAAGCTGCCAGGCTGGTGACACTTACCAGCAAATAAAATTGCAAAAATTTTTTCATGATTTTTTTTACCCGGTGATACAAAAAAATCAGGCGCAACAAGATTGTTGCGCCTGTGAGTTTTTAAGGGCGAGCAATTTGCCAATCGGTGTATTCGCCTGTGACATGGCCTGCAGCGGTATCACCTACATAGAAGTAAAGTGGTTTGCCTTTATAAGCCCATTGTTTAACGCCAGTGTTGACGTCGCGAACAATCACAGTGAAATCACCAAAATCTTTTGCATCACTTGGCGCATACAAAGCAGGCCAAACCGCGAGGCAACCACCGAAACAATTGGTCACGCCGGGAGTATCGTCATCAAAGGTATAGAGAGTGAAATCAAGACGGGAATTATCAGCAACACCACTGGCATTGACGATATTTCCATGAGCGACAAACAAACGGCCTTCGGTTGAATGATTATTTACAGCAACAGGTGCAGTGCGTGCGACATACCAATTATTGCCAATCGCTTCGCCATTAAATTGTCCGGCTGCGGTATCGCCCACATAAAAGTAGAGCGGCATTCCATTCAGCGCCCATTGTTTTTCACCACTACTGCGCGTAACCAAACTATACGGCGCTGTTGCCACTGCTCCCTCATGCGCAATTAATGCAGGCCAATTGGTTAAGCAAGCACCGGAACAATTGCTAACACCTGTAGTGTCATTATCAAAAGTGTAAAGCGTAAAACCCTGACGCAATTGACTGGTGACTTGTTCAACACCACTTGCAGGTGCTGCAACTTTTACTGTGCCTGCAGCAACCAAATGACTGCCTAAAGTGGTATTGGCTGCAACCATGGTTGGCATAGGTCTGGCGAGCGCCCAATTGGAGATGGCTTTCCCCAGAGTTTGACCTGCGGCCGTATCGTTTTTGAAAAAATACAAAGGCTTGCCATGATAAGCCCACTGCAAGGCAGTCCCCGCTGTGCCCATACTTCGCTGAATAATTGAATAAGGTGCTTCCGCTACATCATTCGCATTTGCCAATAAAGGTGGCCAGTTCACCAGACAATTGCCATTACAGTTGGAAACACCGGTTGTGTCGTTAGCAAAGGTGTAAAGACTGAATCCTTCTCGACTCAGCAACTGCGCCGTAAAACTGGTATTGCCACCTGCCTCCGGCATACCCACCATGACGTCACCCGCTGCAACAAAATAATCACCATCTGCTGCGTTGAGTTGTGTATCAATCAATTTCACTGGCGGAATTAAAGCAACAGCAGCAGAACTTGATGAACTCGAACTAACCGAACTGGACAGGCTTGAACTCACGGAACTGGAAACTGTGGATGATGATGTACTGGAGCTGGAAGAACTTGAGCTGATACTCGACGAATTGGAAATAGACGAATAAGCATCAGGGGAGGAATATGCACCACCTCCACCCCCGCCGCTACCGCCACCACACGCACTTAATAACAGACTTGAACCCAGAATGAGCAAGTGAATCTGATTTGAGAATTTCATTGGATGTCTCCTTTGTTTTGATAGTCGGAAACATCTACGGGCTCACTTGAAAAAGGTTGCAGTCATTTTTCAGGATCGTTTTTAAAGACTTGCCAGAACATCATTTCGCAGCCAAAATACTGT
>CAMLML010000140.1 GCA_946481095.1 uncultured Cellvibrio sp. | reverse complement strand
TGCAGTATCTGCAGAACAATAACAATGTATGGATTGGATGGACCTGGTGGGCTGCAGGCCCTTGGTGGGGGGACAACCATTACTCTTTGGAACCCGCTAATGGTGTGGATAAACCACAAATGAGCTGGCTTGCTCCTTACTTGTTCTAACTCTGGTCATTCAGTCAATAACTAATAACGATGAGAGTGTTCTATGAATCTGACAAAAACGTTAATTGCATTAGCACTGACATCATCCCTGATTGCCTGTGGGGGTGGAGGCGGCGGCGGTGGCAGTAAGCCCGCATCCAGCAGGGTATCTTCAAGCTTGAGTAGTTCAAGCTCAAGTTCGGTGTCTTCATCCGTATCCAGTTCGGTATCCGTTTCGTCTTCAATATCCAGCTCTATTTCAAGTTCTGTATCCAGCTCAATATCAATATCTTCGTCTACGTCCAGCTCCAGTTCGCTTTCATTGTCGAGCAGTTCAACCTCTGTTTCCTTCAGTTCAATCAACGCATCTATCAGCAGCTTTATTGTGGTGGATCAGTTTGGTTATTTACCGGATGCACAAAAAATAGCGGTTATTCGCGACCCGCAAACGGGTTATGACGCGGCGCAGAGTTTTACTCCGGGAAGCAGTTATCAGTTGGTCAACCTGCAAACGGGTCAGGCTGTCCACACCGGAACAGTTTCTGCCTGGAATGCAGGTGCAACATCAACTGAGTCAGGCGATAAAATCTGGTGGTTTGATTTTTCCAATATCACTGCAGCAGGTAGCTATGCGGTGATTGATATAGAACAGAATGTACGTTCTCCCGGTTTTAAAATTGCGGCTGATGTGTACAAACCTGTGTTAAAGCATGCTGTGCGTACATTCTTTTATCAGCGTGCCGGTTTTGCCAAACAGCAGCCTCATGCAGAAGCAGGATGGACAGATAATGTCAGCCACCTGGGTAATTGTCAGGATTCGCAGTCTCGTCTTTTTACAGATCAAGGCAATGCGGCTACCCAGAAAGATCTTCGTGGCGGCTGGTTTGATGCGGGCGACTTTAACAAGTACACCAACTGGCATGCGGATTATTTAATTGCCCTGCTCCACGCGTATCTTGAAAATCCGGCTGCATGGACAGATGACTTTAATATTCCGGAATCCAATAACGGCATCCCCGATATCATCGATGAAATTAAATGGGGTATGGATTGGTTGGTGAGAATGCAAAACGACAATGGATCGGTTCTCTCGATTCAAGGTTTGTCTCACGCCAGCCCCCCTTCCTCTGCAACAGGATGCAGTTATTACGGCCCCGCCAGCACTTCGGCAACACTGAGCAGTGCAGCCGCTTTTGCATTGGGCGCAAAAGTTTTGGCGAACCTGGGTAATGAAACACTGACGACTTATGCTACAGATTTACAAGCCCGTGCAGTCAATGCCTGGACTTGGGCAAACGCCAATCCTGCTGTGAACGTCCGCAATAATGAAGGTATTTATGCTGGATTGGGTGCTGGTCAGCAAGAAGTGGATGATGCCACCCGCGCCCTCAAGAAAACTCGCGCCGCTATTTACCTTTATGCGGCAACAGGCGGCAGCAGCTATCACGATCACGTCAAAGCCAACTATGCTAACAGTGCTCAATGGGTTGATATGTGGAACGAAGAGCGACTTATGTCCTGGCTCTACTACGCCAGCCTTCCTGACACGGATACAACTCTGGCTGGCAATATCAAGTCTCACTATGCCACCGCTATGAATGGCAGTAGTAATCTCGGTGCAGTGACCGCACAAACTGATGGCTATCGTGCGTACATGGGTAATAGTAATTTCACCTGGGGCAGTAACAGGTCGATGTCACGTAAAGGTTCCAGTTTCATGAACCTGCTGGCTTACAGTGCGGGAAATCAAAATGCGTCCAGTGTAAGAAATGCGGCCTTGGGTTACCTGCACTACCTGCATGGCACCAACCCGCAAGCGATGGTTTATCTTTCCAACATGTACAGCCTGGGTGTGCATTCTTCGGTAAATGAGTTTTATCATTCCTGGTATACCAATGGCAGTGCAAATTGGGACAGGGTTGGTCAATCTTCTTATGGCCCTGCACCGGGTTTCCTTGTGGGTGGCCCCAATCCTTCATATGACTGGGATGCCTGTTGTCCCAATTCCTGTGGCAGCCCAACCAACAACAATGTTTGTACCTCTATCAGCCTGATTCCACCAAAAAGCCAACCGGCTATGAAATCCTATCTGGATTTCAACACCAGCTGGCCGCTGAACTCCTGGCAAATTACGGAAAACCATAACGATTATCAGGTTGCGTATATTCGCTTGTTGTCCAAATTTGCAAACTGATTAAAGTTTTCCCTGATAAAAAAATGTTTGCTGTTTTTTTATCAGGGAAGGATGCGTTTCAATAGTATGAGTGTGGTAGTTTAAGCCACACCATCGCCTCACATAATTCCCGCATTAAAATTGACACCCATCCAACCAGGAATCCCTGAGTGAATCAAACAGCCGGTAAATTGGCGCCGCATTTTTTTGCAGATGTTTATATAAAAAATCCCCCATCTAAAAATTTATCCGCCCAAATTAAATCGCTATATAAGTGAAAAAAATTACGCAAAGTAAAAGTTTTAATCTAGGGTCAAAAGGAGTGTCACGGTAAACGGGAATAATTTATGTCTATCAGTCAACAAAAAAAATATGGCCAAAGGAAAGTTATTTTTTTTGCATTAACCGGTTTGTTAGGTCTGGCAGTACCAAGCCTCGCGGGGCAGTCTTACGTATTAAATGGCGCAGCCCTGACAACAGGACCAGGTTCCTCGGAATATTCGTTACATGCGGGCAGTTTTAATCCTGCTATGTCCAGCTTGATGGTCGATGAAGATGAAAAATGGCGCTTGGGTTATCTACCCTCGCTGACAATCAATATTGAATTTGGTGACGTACAAAATTTTGCCGATGATCTGGAAGATTTAATCGACATTATTGATGATCCCTCACTGGCAACGGATTCGGTTGATGAAACCCTGGCGCGTTTTAATAATTTGCTGCCGATTATGGGTGAAGAAGGCTATATAAAAAATACCGCAAGTCTTCATCTTCCACTCTTTGTAAAAAGTGATTTTCTGGGCGGAAGTTTGCAGGCTGATTTTGGTTATGTCGCCCAGGTGTCAGGCCGTATTCTGGATGATGTTTTGATTTTTAATCAGCAGAACGAAACTTTTTCCACCAACACCTCACTCTATTTAAAAAGCGGACAGCAGACAGCGTTTGGTTTGGGTTACAGTCGGCCTGTTTTTGAAAAATCCAGTGAAGATTCTTCATCAGCGCAATTGTTTGTAGGCGCAAAAATATCCGCTATTAAATTGGATTTGAGCAAACAAGTGTTTTGGCTTGAAGGCATTCAGAATGATGAAGTAGAAGATATTATTCGCGATGAATACGATAAAAATATGGTATCCAATTCCGGAATCAATATTGACATAGGTGCAGTCTGGGACGCGAATCGCTATCGCGTTGGGTTTACCTTGAGCCATGTAAACAAACCGGAATTTGATTTCAATAGTGTCGGTTTGAACTGTGCTCAGGAAATTCCCGGCAGCACTGCAGCAGATAACTGCAATGTGGCGCAGTATTTTGTTGAAATAAAACCAAAACTCAAAGCCAAAGAAGTTCACGAAATGACACCTGTGGCTACGGCAGACCTGTTGTTTAAATTATCAAAAAAATGGCATATCACCAGCTCGATGGATCTGGCAAGTTACAACGATATAGTGGGTTTTGATAATCAGTATTTTCATTTGGCAACAAGTTATGAAACCAGCAGTTTCTGGATTCCATCTCCCCGAATCGGCTACACAAAAAATCTCGCAGGTGAAGAGTTAACAAGTCTGAATGCGGGTTTTACATTCTTTAATGTGTTTAATCTGGATATTAATTATGGGCAGGAAACCACAGTTGTAGATGGAGATAAATTTCCGCGCGTATTGGGTGTGGCATTAAGCTTCGATGAAAAATTTTAGTTGTTAATCATACAGGTGTTGAAATTATGAAAAATTTTCCAATCA
>CAMLML010000139.1 GCA_946481095.1 uncultured Cellvibrio sp. | reverse complement strand
GGAAGTTTTTATCTACCACACTGAAATGATGAGTAAACTCGCGACGAAAAGTTTTCCCATCAATCATTAATTTGAGATCATAATCCCCGGTTTCTGCTATGCCATCCAGAGAATAATTAAATATGCCATTTTCAGGAATGATGTCCTGATTGATGGTTTCCTGACGATAAGCATTGTCCCCTTGATGGGCCACCAGAATCTCAGCAGATAACAAACTGAGAAATTCCGGTTTGGTAATGATCTTCCCGGCTTCAGTAAATTCATAGGTTAAGGATAATGCTTGATTTGGTTTGATATTATTAAAGGACGGATTAACTTGTAATGACAAATTACTAACAACAGTGACACGACTATTGAGCGCCATAGGTGTTATCACTTTCCACTTTCCGGCACGCGGCTGTTGCACGGTAATCAAATCGTAATTTTTGGTTCGATACCAGTTAACGTTATTCTGTGGGTCAGTCGATTCATAAGTTTTGCCATCAGGATCAGCAATTATCGTTTTTTCAAGATCTTCCTTGCGAAAAATCAAAGCCGTAAACTCCTGCACACTGGCATCAACCAAAAAACCTTCTTCATCCAAAGGTACTCTTTCTGCAGGAACCGCCTGATCAAAAATACGTAAAAAAGTACTCATCAATTCATCTGCATTTTTTGCCACCTGATTGACGCCATCTGTACCCAGAGCCAATTTTTTCATCAACTCCTGATCAGCTGCATCAGAGAGTGAAATGCTATGAATTTTATAATTTTCTTTTTTAATATCAGGAAGAATTTCTTTTAAAATCCGACTGCGCTCTTTCATATTAACTACCGCTTCAGGATTAATATCCACTACACCGTCAGTCAGTAAAATAATATGCGTTTGATAATCAGGGCTGGATTTTATCGATGATGCCTTTTCCAGTGCGGCACCTATATTGGTATAAAGTGCAATGGAATTAATGGAGTCGGCTTTGCTGAGTGCTTCTTTTCGCCAGGAATCGTCAACTGCGCGATGGGGAACCAACATATTAACTGACTGACCAAAAGTCCAAATACCGGCTTTACTATTTTCAGGGAGTAGCCTGAGAATTAAATCAACAGCAGGTTTACGTAAATTTTCAGGGTCAGTTTTTTTCATGCTGCCGGAAATATCAATGACAACACGTACATCCGATTTTTTTGCCGGGTCAGCAACAGCGGAGATAGATAAAAAATACGCCAAAGCAATGACAATACTGCTGACTATTTGAATTTTTGCCAAAGGCAATCTACTCATCCCAAAACCCCAATGAAAATAAAACCACAACTGCCATAACAGATTAGTTTAAGTTATAGCAGCTGGCCCAATTTTCGCCATTGATCAGGGGTTAACGCTCAGCGCGAATAGCAGGTTCACTCAAGTCAATTTGTTGCAGGTTAATAGTAGGTTCTATAGGCTCCTGAACAATTTCAGGGCGATCCGCATTTTCAGAATTATTCTGTTGATTTTTTTCCATGATGGCTTTGTGGCGAGTCAGTAACTGGTAGACCAAGGAAATCACCATTGCCGTGGTCCACACCAGAATCATAGTTTTCATAACCGGTTTTACTGACGCAAACCCGTCTATCATCAAGCCATAACCCAGGCACATAATGCCCGGCGCAAAAATCATGGTTTTGGAATCTATAGCGAAAGGCGTAAACAGCAATACCATCAAGGTAATAATAAACGCATGTACAAATGCACGAGGCAATCTGCGAATTAATAACCAGGCGGCTAATGTGCAACCCGCTGCTCCAAACAAATAGACAGCCCATGCGGAGTAATAGTCTGTTAAATTTTCCCACTGCATCTTTGATCCCAAAATTAATTTTTAAACCCAGCGAATAACATAATCTTCCAGATCATCAAGATCGACATTTTCTTCTGCAACCACTTTATTGGCAACAGACATATTCGCGCGATGAACCGAATCAGGATCACCGGATACCAGCGGGTGCCAGTCAAATAATGGCAAGCCTTCATCCAATAATCGATACGCACAGGTTTCCGGCAACCAATAAGTCTCTGCGACTGTTGCAGGTGTCAACACAACACAATCCGGTACTTTTTGCTGGCGGTTGCTATACGACTGGCAACGACAGGTATTGTGATCCAAAAAACGACAAGCGACTTTAGTGTAAAACACATCGCCTGAATCCTCATCTTCCAATTTATGCAGACAACACTTTCCGCAGCCATCACAAACAGCTTCAAATTCTTCTTGCGTCATTTCCTGCAAGGATTTTTGAATCCAAAAAACCTGTTGTGCCATTTAACTATTGTCCTGATAATTTTTCATTCTTTGCTCGAATATCTTTCGCTTCCTGATCGATTTGATCACGTGGAGGCAATTGCAAATAAAATCCATTTTCTTCAATCAACGCCATTACTGCATGAACATTGGCATGCGCCAATTTTTTTTCGGGTGTTAACACCAATACCATCGCAGGCTCAGGTTTTCCAAACAAAACCAACAGTTCTTCCGGAACCCTGCTTAACCCCTCTTCTTTTTTAACATAGAGGTACATACCTTCTTCTTTTTTACTGCGGTAGATTTGTGTGATTAGTTTCATGTTTGACCTTTATTTTATTACCCTCACCCTAACCCTCTCCCAGAGGGAGAGGGGATTAACTCCCTGATTAACTAACTACGAAGTACTATTCCAGTTCCCTCTCCCTCTGGGAGAGGGTTAGGGTGAGGGGAAAAATCCATTCACCACTTCCAACAATTTCTCACCAATCAAATTAAACCGCCAACCTTTTAATCTTTCCGGCAACTGGAATTTGGAGGAATGCATTTTTGAACGCACAATAAATTCATAATCTTTTTTACGGATTAAAATTTCAGATGGCAGCTGATGCTGTTCTGCAATTGCACGAACGGTTTCTTTCATAAGTTTAATCAACGGCCCCTGTTCAGGAGACAATGGCGGATCAAGTCTTTTTGGCCATTGATCTATTGTTGAAACCAAACCACGCTTTACCAGTCCCACTAAAAAATCAGCATCATTTTTCAAAGTTCTGGATGGAATGTCTTCAATTTTTTCCAAAGCTTCCAGTGAATCAGTTTTTTTGCGGGCAATTTCCCACATGGCTGTTTCTTTAATCAAACGATTGCGCGGTATATTACGCAGACGCGATTGCTCCTCACGCCAAATAGCCAGTTCGCGCAAAATAAATAATTCCAGAGGACGCAACTTCCAGGCCAAGCCAACATCTTTATAAGCGACCGTATAATCAGGTCGGGTGTTAGCTTTAATGACCAAATCAGCACAATCGGACTTTACCCAATCCAATCGTTGTTGGGCTTTTAATTGCACCAATAATTTTCCATAAACAACCAACATATGGGCAACATCCAGTGCTGCATATTTTAATTGCGCAACTGATAAAGGACGCTGCAACCAATCGGATCGAGTTTCGTCTTTTGGAATTTCTGTATTCAATAACAATTTAACCAGATTGGCGTAACTCAGGCTGTATCCCAATCCAGCAAATGCGGCTGCAATTTGTGTATCGAAAATTGGCGCTGGAACAACATCCAACCAGGTTTGAAACACTTCCAAATCTTCTGAACAGGAATGCAACACTTTGGTGACGTTCGGATTCAGCAATAAATCGCGCAGCGGTTGTAATACTGTAATCAATAAAGGATCAATTAAATAGCAGCCTTTGCCATCACCAATCTGCAACAAACCCACTTTTGGATAAAAAGTGTCACTGCGCATAAATTCAGTATCAATCGCAATGGCGGCTTGTTGTTGCCACTTTGTACAAAACGCTGCCAATTCTTCCGCAGTATTAATCCAAACGGGTTCTGTTGAAATTAAATTCATTTATAAACTTCTACGCGAAGAAAAAGCATGAGCCAAAGTACCACCATCAATAAACTCCAGTTCGCCCCCCAAAGGCACGCCGTGTGCAATACGGGTGACAGCAACATTTAAGGGTTTGGCGCGCTCGCTGATGTAATAGGCAGTCGCCTCACCTTCAACTGTGGGATTGGTCGCCAAAATAACTTCACGAATCGGTTCACGTTGCAATAAA
>CAMLML010000138.1 GCA_946481095.1 uncultured Cellvibrio sp. | reverse complement strand
CTACGTGACCTATGGTGCCCACATTGACGTGGGGCTTCGTACGTTCAAACTTTTCCTTCGCCATTGCGAGCGCCTCCTCAGACGGTTAATAAAAAACACAGACAAAAAAGCTGCAAGAGATGCCTCTGGCAGCACTAAAAAATATGGAGCTCATGAGCAGATTTGAACTGCCGACCTCACCCTTACCAAGGGTGTGCTCTACCAGCTGAGCTACATGAGCCTAATACCCAGTTGGAGCGGGCAGCGGGAATCGAACCCGCCTCATCAGCTTGGAAGGCTGAGGTTCTACCAATGAACTATGCCCGCAGAACCAGAAAAAACAAGATTAGCCACGCACTCAGCACCGACTAAACCTTTACAAGTCACCAACTTGCAAAATTGGTGCAGGGGGGTGGATTCGAACCACCGAAGCTCACGCGTCAGATTTACAGTCTGATCCCTTTGGCCGCTCGGGAACCCCTGCAATGCACCTTTCGGTACCGTTAAGCCCTTTGCGCTCAACTACTACACTAGATCTCGCTGTCAAACTGGAGCTGGCGAGAGGAATTGAACCCCCGACCGGCTGATTACAAGTCAGCTGCTCTACCTACTGAGCTACGCCAGCTTTTTAACCACGCCCTAATGTGGAGGCGGAATTCTAGTGAAACCTTTATTGATTAGCAACACTTATGCAAAAATTTTGTCGTCTTTCCAATCCGCTTTCAGCACTCAATATATCCAGCCAAACAGCTTCGTTTATTTTTTCAGCCGCACCAGGCGATAAAGTAACCCAAGTCTCGCCAATTGTTTTTTTAACCTCTTTAATCAGAGGGGCGTAGCCCTGTTTTTTTATTTCATCCACACGTAACTCCGCCTCAATTTTTTCACCAAATTGCCCCAGTGAAATTCCACGCTCAAGTTCACCCTTGCTGATAATGTAACTTTCTATATTTTTTCTCTGCAATTCGTACAACTTCATCAAAGCATCCTGCTGAGATAACTCTGGAGCGAGATATACCCAAAAAACATTTCCTTCCACACGTTCAACAGGTGTTATAGCTGTTGATATACCCAGAGCCTGCAATCGCTCAACCAACATTTCAGCACGGATTAATTGCTCAAATGGCCCCACCATAGCACAGAGAGAATCACTTTTAATTTCCTGCTGGCTTTCATCCTGCGTCAAGGAAGAATCAGAAATCACATCACTTCTTTTGAATGCTGATAGATTATTTTCTGACAACAACTCCAACCTTTCACCCTCTTCCTTAATTCGTACTGACCCAGGCATCTTTGATTGCTCGCTAACAGCAAATTTTTGATACGCAAACAAACCTATATTGGCGATGAGTAACACTATAAATATCGATCTCATAATTAATCACCTATGTTTTTAACATACAAAACGCCAACCCATCCAATACCAACTCATCACGTAAAATCATCTCCGGAAAATACTCTTTCATTCTCCACGCATCACCACCTGTTGCAATCAAGACCGGTTTAATCTGACTGTGATTGAGATGTGCTTGCGCATTCTCAATTAAACCTTTGTAGCCCGCAGCCAACCCATGATCAACAGCAGATTGGGTATCGACACCCGGCGACAACTGCATATTTTTTATTTCATCAAGCTTGATCAATTTTGTATTCTGATTCAACGAGCTTAGTGCCGCATTCCAACCTGGCACTATGTAACCCCCCAAATGATTTGCATTTTGATCTACAAGATCCACAGTCATTGCTGTCCCGGCAGAAATTACAACACAAGAGGATCGGCACAAATTATACGCCGCGACAACTGCCAACCAACGATCGACCCCCAGAGCAGATGGATTCTTATATCCATTAACAACCCCCGCCGCATTTGAACCACTTGAACAATATTGCGGGGTCAATTTAAAATTATTTTCTAACCAGCATTTTATTTCATGATTCAAACCAGAATTTAAAACGCTGGCAATCCATATAGCTGAAATTCCATCAATACTTTCTATTGAAGATTTAATTTTAGATAGCCCGTCCACATAATCGACAGCACCTCGCAAAACAACTTCAGCGTCATTCCTAATTCGCCACTTAATCCGCGTATTTCCGAAATCCATTTCCAAAATCATTGAGACCTCCTTATTGAGATTTCACCACCATCAAATATCAACTTCTCGCCAGTTTCCTTAATTAAAATCAATGCACCATCGTCTGTAAGACCAAAATATTTTGCCTCAATTAATTTATCCGCCTGCGACAAACATACAAGTTGGTTTTGATGTATACAAAGTGATTCCCATTGTTTCCTATAAAATGCAAAAGTTCTCTGCTCGTAATTAACCAACAACTCACTCAAATGGTTCAGTATAGAAGCCACCAACAAACTTCTGTCAGGCAATTTGCCTTCACTTAAACTTTGCAAATCAATCCAAGGCTGATCAATCACATCCGCCCCTGAATGCATAGAATAATTAATGCCAACACCTATTATTAGCTCGCAAAACCCTGACAAATCACCACGCAACTCAATTAAAACACCCGCCAGCTTTTGGTATCCCTGCTGATTTTTTGCGTGAATGACTATATCGTTTGGCCACTTTAATTTGAATTCAGATTCAAGGTGCTCAGCCAAGGCATTAATAACCGAAACCCCCACTGCAAGGCTCAACCCTTTAACAGCAGAAACACCAGATTCAAAACACCAGCCCATTGAAAGATAAATATTTTGAGCAAACGGACTAACCCACGCCCTTCCCCGGCGCCCACGGCCTGCAGTTTGCATTTCAGCAAGACAGACATGTCCTTTTATATTTTCTTTTTGCATCAAATAATTATTGGTAGAACTTATAGAGGCAAACACATCAAGAGCTTTTATTTCAATCGCAGCTTCAGGAACGAAAAGTGATTGGATTTTACGATGATCCAATAGATTCACCTTATTTTTAAGCCTATAGCCTTTTCCTTTTACAGATTCTACGCCAACTCCCAACTGTTCTATTTTTTTTATATATTTCCATACTGCGGCACGACTGATTTCCAGTCTCTCACCCAATTCCTCTCCTGAACGAAATCGCTCTTCGGCAAGAAGTTTTATTAAATCCGTAATACGTTGCCACTCCACAGAATCTGATGCTGACAAAATTAATCCCTCACATAGTGACGTTGATATCTCAATCCCATACTGGTCAAAACTTCATATCCCAACGAGCCATTTTGCGAGGAAAGTTTATCAATGGTAATTTCATCATTAATTACATCTATTCCATTTTCAAATATTTCCCTCTCCGTGGCCAGCACATTGGTCACATCAAAAATAGTAGCATCCATAGATACACGACCTATAGCACCCACCAAAAAACCACAACAAATACCCTTTGGCTGACTACCTAATGTTCTATGAATTCCATCCGCATATCCACCTGCAACTATAGCTAATAAAGATGATTTATTAACTTTATTTGTCGCCGAGTAACCCACTGAAGAGTCACTCTCCATTCTCTTAAGTTGTAACACAGGTAATTTTAAATTAATTGTCTGCCGTAACGGATTTTTTAATGTCGGCTGTGGATTAATTCCATAGAGCGCAGCACCGGGTCTCACCAAATCAAACTGCCATTCTTTCCCCAAAAATATGCCTGATGAATTGGCAAGACTTAATTTTACCGACGGAATAATTTCTTTTACCTTCGCAGCAAGATTACTGAATGTATTTAATTGCTTTAAGTTAAGTTCATGCGAAGGCTCATCAGCACAGGCAAGATGACTGATTAATAATTGAAACTTGATATTTTTTTCCTGAGCAATCCGCGGTAATTCACGCAAAAACTCTTCAACTTGAATTCCAAAACGCGACATCCCTGTATCCACTTTAATCGCAGTCCGTAAAGCCACACTCAGACTAACTCCGCAAAGAATCCATCGATTCAGCATCTCTAACGAGTAAATAACAGGAATAAAATTCTCTTCGACAAAAATAACTTCGTCTCCCTGTCTTACACCACCCAAAATATAAATTTGTGCATCACCAAAAATCACTTTCTTGACTTCAATGGCCTCATCCAAAGTAGCCACAAAAAAAGAACGGCACCCATGCTCATAAAGTATTCTTGCCACAGATGAAGAACCCACACTATAAGCATTAGCTTTTATTACAGCACCCACCTCAGATTTTGGAGCATGGGCACAGATAAAATTCCAGTTGGAAGCAATTGCATCCAAGTTTATT
>CAMLML010000137.1 GCA_946481095.1 uncultured Cellvibrio sp. | reverse complement strand
GCCATTGCAAATCCAGAATATCCGCTCCAATTTTGGACTCGGCCCACTCACTCATCGCTATGCCCCCTGCTGCCCCGTCATGCGCAAACCAACCGACAAAGCAAATCCCATCAAATAAACAGCCGGATTGCCCACCATACCCAAAATACTGTCATCACCCAGTTGAATTCGCGTCTCCGCCAAAATTTTCTGAGCCAAATCCAAAGAACCAAATCTTTGCACCAAATACACCAGCAGATCTTCCTTGAAGCATTCGAAACCCTCGCTTGAGCCAATCGATAAGTAACTATTCATATGTAACTCCTTCCAACCAATTAATGAGAATGATTATCACTAATGAGCAATAAGTCAACATTTATTGATATATATTCTCATTTAATATAGATTGCCAAAAATTTTGAGGAATGACCATGAAACGATTTATGTGCCTGTTGGCACTATTCATCACCCTGAGCGGATGCCAACAACTTGCCAACAATGACCGGAATAGCTTTCAGGCCAAAGGTCCAATTCACAACCTGCCGATGAGCAAACGTTGTCATTGTTGATGTAATTGTTGTTGGGTGTTTACTAAAAAATGAGGCTGCATGCAGCCTCATAAAAATATCGAAATTGATAGTTTCAATGCGCCAGCAAGGAAACCCTCTATTCCGCCTGTTCCGGAGGAAGAAGAACGAACAGGATTCAACGTCCCTGAAACTCATACTTGAGCGGCATACTGTCCAGGCTTTCAATGGGCAGATGTCCAATCCACCGCTGGATAACGGCTTGGGGAAGGCTATTCAGCAATGTATCACCATAATTTCACATATGATAATAATTATCAATAGAAATTATTCTCATCTACATAAGAAAACCAATAGGATTTATAAATGATGGGAGTCTGCCCCCTCTCCCTCTGGGACGAGGCATTCAAATCTGAATCCAGATTGCCTATGCCCGGAGACGTGGTTATGCTCGCCCTGTCCTCCTCCAAATAGCCTACTTCGAGCAAATGATCCCCATCGATATCCTATTAATATTCATCGTCGCATCCGCTGCACTGGCTATAGCACCTGGGCCAGATAATATTTTTGTGCTTACGCAATCGGCAGTTCATGGTAAAAAAGCGGGCATAGCGATAACTTTCGGACTTTGTGCTGGATTAATTGTTCATATCACCGCTGTTGTATTGGGTGTTGCAGCAATTTTTAAAACGTCTGAACTGGCATTCACGACGCTGAAGATTGTTGGGGCTATGTATCTTGTGTATCTCGCATGGCGCGCTTTTCAAGCAGCAGCGACGCAAATCCCGATGCAAAGTGAAAACCCGGTCGATACAAAAGCGTTATTTATTCGTGGCATTATCATGAATATCACCAACCCTAAAGTTGCCATCTTTTTTCTGGCATTTTTGCCGCAATTTGCTGATCCTTCACGGGGTGCAATTAGTTTGCAAATTATTGAGCTTGGATTCATTTTTATGATGACAGCGTTTGTCATCTTTAGCGGTATTGCCTGGGCAGCAGGTTGGATCAGCAATCGGATAATCAATTCAAAACGCACACAAATTGTTATCAACCGCCTGGCAGGAACGGTATTTTTGCTGCTTGCCTGTCGTCTTGCGTTGAGTAAACAGTAATTCTATTTAGCCGAGTGAAATGAATATGCCGGGTTGCCCCGGCATAAACATGACTACAAATAATCAATAAGTTGACATGTTATTGCGTTAATACATTTTGGGATTGCATTTCTGTGATGAATTGCAAAATCACATCCTCAATTACACCACCAAATGCTTCAACCGGTTTAACAGGTGCGACACCCTGCACTGGTGCAGCTTTGTTACCAATAGTTGTATGAATAGCGTGATCATATTTTTTCTCGACCACTGTGTTGCCTTGTTTTAATCCAATGGCGATTTGATAAAAATCCGTTACGGCTGTGCCCGCAGCACCGAATGTCAAACCTGCTCCAAAACCTTTTGCCATAGCACCTTTGATATCAGCAATGTTATTGCAAGTGACTTTAATCGTAATATCAGTTGCATTTGCTGATGGTGCGATAACGCCAGAATTGATAAATACTTTTTCTACGTTGGCGCGCAGCTCTTTATCAACACGCGGCATATGCTCACCATTACGCTGAAATTCCACATCAACTTTTACATCATGAGGTTTGGCTGGTTTTTTAGCATCGGCATAACTCACTGTGCCATATTTTGGATCTACATAAGATTTTGCGGAGATACATCCGGTCATTACAATTGAAAGACAAATAAGCATTACGCAATGAATGAGTTTCATAGAGAGGTTCCTGAAATGATTTCTATTGTTATATTGAAAACTTTCGCTTCCAGCGAGAGGAAGGATTATTCACAACACTGGTCTATAAAGTTGAAACTATCAGCAAGTTTCGGCCAGTGACACCCGGCTTGTTATTATCTTGATAACCGTTCAACTTCGGCGCAGAGGATAATCATTGGCCCCAGTGCTTGCAAGAGGCAGGTATTTATTTTCCGCCCAAATCAATTTATGTCAGCAAAAAAGTGCTAACAGAATACAAAGCCTCCATTGGCCTATTTTAATTAGGTATTTACTTAAACCATTCTTTTGATGAGTTTTTGTTAAGCAGATAAAAAATTATGAAAAAACAAGCAGCCTCTCCAAACGACGTGTACATTGAGTAGGGACCTAATGGGGCGTAGATATTCATACCAAAAATAACTATTGCTAACAGTAAAAATGTATATTTTGGGTTATTCTTTCGCTTACGAATTGGGTTGGTAAGCCAGAATAAAATAATTGCCCAAAACGGGATAAAAATATAATTGTAAAGATCATGTAGGCCTGATTCTGAATAAATGGCGTAGATCAATTCTTCTATTAGAAAGATAAAAAAACTTAGCACGATGAGATAATACACAGTAGATATGCTACTTGGACACTCAACTTTAACAGTCTCCAAGTTTGATTCTGGTGGTTTGTAAGGATTCATAGACAGCTTTATTTCCTAACAGTTTATTCAAGGTATATCTACAACCAATAATAGTACTGTAGCCCGTATGCAGCAAAGCGAAATGCGGGACTTTTGATTTATTAAAAACAGAAAAACCGGCGAAGCTCAATCACCGATCTAACCATTCTTTATTTCCAACGACAACTTCCTAAGCCATGGCTCTTTATATTCCTGCAGTTTGGCTAACTCTTTTGATTCTTTGATCTGATCTCGCCAAAACCTTGGCTGCACATTCCCTGAGGTCATCGAGATATTCGAGAACGATTGAAGCTTTCTCACCATCCAACAAACCTCCAAGCTGTTCTCTTTTCTTTAGATTCCAACGAAATGGTTTCATGTCAATCGACACCTTAATATAAATCCGTCAGCGAATACTGATCTTTAGCACCAGTACTTTAGTCGTCTTTCGGCCACGAGCAGACCTTCAGAAATTTATGAAGTGCTAGGTTCTTATTTTTTCGTACAAAGATATTAACTCAGGAAGCAGCTCATTAAGTTTTTTAAATCGCTCATCTTTCCTTAATAAAAAATGAGCAATGTAGTGGCAATTCGGGCAGAGTGTCACTAGGTCATCAAGAGTAGTTTTTCTTGGTGAACTTATCTCTGATAGCGGGTCAAGGTGATGAACGTGAACAATCTGTTCCTGGAAGGTAAATTGACATGCTCGACAGGTGAAATTGTCACGTCTCTTCGCTTGCGCTGCAAGTTTTGCCGAACGGTATAAACGATATGCTATGACACTATCTTTTACACCTTCCTCTTCGCTGTAATCTAATGCTGCTTGCTCGCGATTAACCTCATCATTTATGGATGCATGTAATTGCTGAGAGGCTCCTTTTTTGTTGATCCACAGAGGCTCTAGGCTAGGTTGATAGAAGAACCAGCGGTATTTTCGATCAGGGTCACCTAAATCTTCGTAATCCTCATATAAACGCTCTCGAATAAGTCGGATTTTTTTCTCGCGGCATTCAATATCAGCGCGGTCAATGATCACATGCGCGAAAACTGCAGATATTTTGTTCTTGTGACCCTCTGAAATAATAGACTCATATTTCTCGGGATCACACAAATGCAAAAGTGCGGAATGGACACCGCAAATGTTTCTAACCTCAAAGCGCCCCCCTCTTGCACCGCCTTTATATATTGCCGAATAACAAATCTCTGCAATTCGCTTTTTAAGTGAATCTAACTCAACAACCTCTCTATCCTCTACAGCATTACTCAGCACGCGAAATAGCGCTATCATCTCCCAGTACTTATTCCGCAAGTACCAAGGGCCGGGGTTTGCAATTGTGTGTGGATATCCAAAGAAAAACCTATCATTGATGTTTACTTCACTCTCGCCACTAAACCAACGCAAAGCATAAGTTAGTTTCGTACTTGGGAGTATATTCCCAACAGGCATAGCCCATAGATACTCGACGTTAGCAAACACAACTTTGCA
>CAMLML010000136.1 GCA_946481095.1 uncultured Cellvibrio sp. | reverse complement strand
CCAGGCGAGGGGTTGTCGCAGAGGCTTTAAAGCTACTCATAGTGTCTTCCTCGGAGTTAATGCCGATTACGCGGCTGTTATTGTTAAACGGTAAAACAAAGGTCAAACAAACTTACATTTGTCGTCTGGCAAATTCGCCATGCGACAAAGTCCAGAGCAAGCTCCGGACTTTAATTGCTATTCACTACTTAGTTTTCTTGAAGCAACCAAATGTATTCGATCAGTTAGCACAGGTGGTTCGGGTTTGGCGTTACGCATGGCACGTAATACTTCACCTGAGACTATGAATGCGCTAACAACTAATCCTGTGTAGATAAACATCACAAAGCTGTAGTCAACTGTGTAATTCCAAGGGCGTGCTATGCCGAGATAGCAAGCAAACAACCATGAAGTAGATGAGAGTGCACCAGTCATCATTACCAGAATTTGCTGTAATGTTGGTACACCTAACACCCCATTATTTACCACCCGTGGAAGACTGAAATAATGAAGGGCAATGCCATTAAGGGAGAGTATGGAAACCACAGTAAACTTGGCCCAAAGTTTCTGGTTCATCAGATACTGTTGAGGGTTTTCTATGTGACCAATCAGAACCAGAGCAAGCCCGGATATCCATAGAACAACAAGGGCTACAAAGATGATATTGGCCGATTTCATCAGGTTTTTGCTGGCACTTGCCGAGAGCGCTCTGCCCTTGGTTTTCATTAGTTCCAGATCCTGAATCAAAAGAATGCCGATAGCTACGCAAGCAGCCAAAAGGTGTGAATAAACAATTAGAGTTTTTAACATAAATTGCATGCTCTCTATTGTGAGTTGTTATTATTTGCTAAATTTGTTAGCCCTACCAAAATAACATCTAATTATCATGTAGAAAAAACAGTGAAAAAATTTACTTGGTTTTGTTAAAACACGCGAATTCAATGATCACTTTCTGTCTTATTTACATGCTTTTTATATTTTTGGCGCCTTATTTATGGTCTTGGCGCAACTTTAGTCTACAAAAACACCAACTTTGAAAGAGTTCAATTCTTATATTTATAGTACTATGGTATTTCAAATTGATAGCGCGATCAATTCACAAATCTGAATTAAATTTATGCTTCGTTATAGCTAAATGTATCTGTGATTGCTTTAAAAAGCATCACATACCTCAAATTTTGAGGAGATTGTGACTGATCAAAAAACATCCGGCATTGATTTAAAACACTATTTTGTAAGTTTTATGTTAGTAATCAGCAGGTGTGCTGTTTTTCAAGAGGACAGTAAAAACTCCATCAGCGCGTTTTGTGCGTGCATTCTGTTTTCTGCTTCTTCCCACACAACTGAATCTGGAGTATCGAGAACATCGGCGCTGACTTCTTTGCCGCGATAGGCAGGTAAACAGTGCATAAAGAGTGCGTCGGGTTTAGCGAGACTCATTAATTCTTTGGTGACCTGATAGCCGCTGAAAATTTTCTCGCGTTGTTTTTTCTCGTCTTCCTGGCCCATGGATGCCCAGGTATCCGTAACGACCAAATCGGCACTGGCAACTGCTTTTTTCGGGTCGTTGCTGATTTTGACGCGTTTTTTATAAGGTGTGACATAAATATCTTCAGGTTCAAAACCTTTTGGTGTAGCGATACGAATTTCGAAATCGCAAAGTTCTGCAGCCTGGATATACGTGTTGCACATATTATTGCCATCACCGACCCAGGCAACCGTTTTGCCAGCGAGCGAGCCGCGATGTTCGACATAGGTTTGAATATCGGCGATTAATTGGCAGGGATGATATTCATCTGTTAAACCATTAATGACAGGTACGCGTGAATATTCTGCAAAACGTTGCACCGTTGTATGGGCGTAGGTTCGGATCATTACCATATCGACCATGCTGGCAATACAACGCGCTGCGTCTTCAATTGGTTCGCCCCGGCCAAGCTGTGAATCTTTTGTTGATAAAAAAATTGCATGGCCACCTAATTTGGCAACGCCGGACTCAAATGAAACTCGTGTGCGCGTGGAGTTTTTTTCGAAGATCATCGCCAGAACTTTATCTTTCAAAAGCTCGGGTGCTTTGCCTGCACGTAGCAGTGCTTTTAATTCAATTGCGCGTTGGATGATTGCATTTAATTCAGTTTTGTTGACATCGTTCAGCGTTAAAAAATGTCTCGGTGCCTTTGCGGGAACCATAATCTTTACTCTTTTGATCAAATTAATTTGAATATTGATTTCTTATCAATCTTGGTCAGGTGCGTCTGTCCCTGCGAAATTACATTCAATTTTTTAAAACTCGTTAACTAATTTTACTACTTTGGTAATTAACTCTTCGACTTCGCTATCAGTCATTACAAAAGTTGGCAGCAAGCGAATAGTGTTCATCGCCGTCACATTAATTAAAATGCCATTGTCACGGCCTTTCTGTACCAAGTCGGCACAAGGTGTATTTAGTTCAATTCCAATCATTAAACCTTTGCCACGAATCTCCACCACTTTAGCATTGCCTGCTAAAGCTTTTTTAAAATCTGCCAGAATTTTTTCACCCAGATTTTTTACTTTTTGAATCAGTGTTGGTGTTAATTGATTGATAACTGCAATACCTGCACTGCATGCAATTGGATTGCCGCCAAATGTGGTGCCGTGATTTCCCGGTTGAAAAATCTCCGCCGCTTTTCCGCGAGCAAGACAAGCACCGATCGGCATGCCGTTGCCCAAACCTTTTGCGGTGGTAACAACATCAGGCAAAATGCCGTTGTGTTGATAGGCAAAAAAAGTTCCGGTTCTGCCATTGCCTGTTTGGATTTCATCGAGCATTAATAGCAGTTGATGTTTATCAGCAATTGCACGTAATTTATTTAAATAATCTGCGGCAGGAACTCTCACTCCGCCTTCGCCTTGTACTGGCTCAACCAGTATCGCGACAATGTTGTGGTGTTCGTTTAATGCAGCTTCAACAGCTGCGACATCGTTGTAGGGTACTCGGATAAAACCTTCAACCAATGGCTCAAAACCGATTTGCACTTTGGTATTGCCTGTTGCGCTTAATGTCGCTAGCGTTCTGCCATGAAAACTATTAGCCATTACAATTACAGATGGATTTTTAATGCCTTTTTCATTTCCGTATTTTCGCGCAATCTTGATGGCGGCCTCATTCGCTTCTGCACCGGAATTGGAAAAAAATGCTTTATCCATCCCTGACAAATTGATTAATAATTTTCCCAGCTCTTGCTGTTGGGGAATGTTGTAAAGATTGGAGCAGTGAATCAATGTTGCCGCTTGTTGACTGATGGCAGCAGTAACGGCTGGATGTGAATACCCCAAACCGCAAACAGCGATTCCACTAATTGCATCCAAATAATTTTTACCCTGGTCGTCCCACACGCGGCTACCTTCGCCCTTTGTCAGGGTTAAAGTTCGGGTGCCGTATGTGTTCATCAGGCTGGTCATCATTGTCTCCAAAAAAACGAATTACCTTTAGCCAAATAAAGGGCTAATCAAAGGTTTTAGTTAGGGGGATTAACGGAAATAAGCAGCAAATATATAAGTTATTGGAAGGATTGGCAAATTTGACTATCCAGAGGATCACGAATTTATGTTTTGTTTGTGTTCTCAGGTTTAAGTGCTTAAGTTTTTGTCCAAAACGATTTCAACCGTGTTTTCGTTAATCATGCCGTTTTCACGGACTTGGATTTCAACATTGTCGGATCTATCCTCAATTCTGCAGTCAATACAGCGTGCGCACATGCGTCTTTAATTTTTAAATGCATGACGATGGTAACCAATCACCTCTGGAAAGCAGGCTGCAATTTGGCATCAGACTGAATGCAATTACCAATACGCTTCCAATGTAGTTGCAATCACTCATTGGCACTCAAATTTTGTGTCTGATTGAGATAAGTAACGCCATGCTTTTCAAGGTATTCGCGGATGAGCTGACGCACCACTTGGGACGGGGTGACATCTTGTGACGCGCAAAGCTGCTCAAAAGCATCTTTCTTTGTGGGATCAATCAGCACCGTAAGGCGCGCAGTTTTCTGTTCCATATTTTTCTCGTCTTTAGAAAATTGAGGGGGGTGCTTACCCTTAAGAATACACCATACTACAAAAATTATAACTATATTATAATGAAATTAGCATAAAATGTTAATTTTGATTATACTGAACGTTCAAAATAGGCCTGTATCAAAGAGTTAACATTTTCTATGAAGTTTTCTGAATTAACGCAAGCGGTCGGTAACAATCAAATAGCGCATGTGGACATCATGAGAAACCCTGCGGTTCTTTCCGAATGGGTAATTTGGGTAAGGAATTCTGATGGAAAAAGTTTTTTATTGTCTGATGAGTTCGATAAAGCAATCATCAGTCATGACGTGGATCATTTAATCCTGCTTCTTCGCACAACCGGAATCAAACAGGTCGGCATTAATATTTAACGGTGTTGTATGAGTGTACTTGATATATTTTTTAAAAATGATCCTGCTTATCGAGGCAAATTAGTACACATGGATATGGATTCCTTTGGTGAAATTTGGGTGATTGATTATCCCGATCATCGCATCCTAAGCTTTGGATCTATTTATGAACAAAG
>CAMLML010000135.1 GCA_946481095.1 uncultured Cellvibrio sp. | reverse complement strand
GTTCGAAAGATCCCAAAATCGCGCGATGCAACATCACCGGACGCTTACGGGCATTGTCATCGGCGACATATTCGGCATCCAATCGCTCGGGCAACACATAATCCAACTGAATAGTGCCGCACTGCCATGAGCGACCTAATGCATCTTTAATTTGATATTCAATCTTGGGGCCGTAGAAAGCTCCCTCACCTGGCAATTCTTCCCACTCAAGACCAGCAGCACGCAAGGCATGACGCAGGCCTTCTTCAGCTTTATTCCAGGTTTCCAAACTACCCGCGTATTTTTCAGGGCGAAGCGACAACTTCACAGCTATATCAGTAAAACCAAAATCGTCATAAACCGATTTCAACATTTGGTTAAACGACGAAACTTCATTCACTACCTGATCTTCAGTACAGAAGATATGCGCATCGTCCTGTACAAATCCACGCACACGCATAATCCCATGCAATGCACCTGAAGCTTCATTGCGATGACAAGAACCGAATTCAGCCAAACGCAAAGGCAAATCTTTATGCGAACGTAAACCATGATTAAAAATCTGAATGTGCCCAGGGCAGTTCATCGGCTTGACCGCATATTCACGTTTTTCGGATTCAGTCGTGAACATGTTGTCGCGATAATTTTCCCAGTGGCCGGATTTTTCCCACAACACACGATCCATAATCAACGGCGTTTTAACTTCCTGATAACCCCATTCCTGCTGTTTGGCACGCATGTACTGTTCGATTTGTTGCCACAGCGTCCAACCTTTCGGGTGCCAAAACACCATGCCCGGCGCTTCATCTTGCAGATGGAATAAATCAAATTTTTTCGCGAGTTTGCGGTGATCACGTTTGGCCGCTTCTTCCAACAAATTCAAATAGGCTTTTAATTGTTTGGCATCGGCAAATGCAGTGCCATAGATGCGTTGCAGCTGTTTGTTATTGGAATCACCGCGCCAATAAGCACCGGATACACGCATCAATTTAAAATTCAAACAAAAGCGCATATTCGGCACGTGCGGGCCGCGACACATATCGACATATTCTTCGTGATGATACAAACCCGGCGTCGCGTCTTTCGGCACATCGCGATCCAAAATTTCCAGCTTGTAAGTTTCGCCACGTGCAGTGAAAACATCATAAGCTTCTTGCCAGCTCGCTTTCTTTTTCACTACGTTGTATTCAGTTTTAGCGAGCGACAACATACGTTCTTCCAAACGCGCAATGTCTTCGTCAGTTAATTTATGCTCCAGATCGACGTCATAATAAAAACCATTGTCGATGGTCGGGCCAATCGCCATTTTGACATCGGGAAATAATTGTTTGATTGCATGCCCCAACAAGTGAGCACAGGAGTGGCGAATAATCTCCAAACCATCTTCATCTTTAGGCGTGAATATGACGAGATCCGCATCTTCAGTAATCAAGTCACTGGCATCTACACGCTGGCCATTAACACGACCACCTAATGTGGCCTTGGCCAAACCGGCGCCAATAGATGCAGCGACATCATAAACAGAAACAGGATTTTCGAAAGGACGTTTGGAGCCGTCAGGAAGAGTAATAACAGGCATGATAAATCCTTGGTCAGTGGTGACCCCTACGAAAGGTCACGTGATAAATTGATAAAAAACACAAACTTGATTCCCGCACCTACGAATGTGCGGGCTGGCAAGTATAGGGAGTGAGATTAATCATGGCAACCTTGACGCGAAGATCAAGGATAACGAATAATCGTCGTTCTATAACACCACTATAAAGGATTGATATACCTCCAATGATTAGACAGCCGCTTAACTTCGCACTCTGTTATTGCTGCCAAAATAAAATTCTGGCCAGATTTTTTTTAATTATTTTTATAACCACAGGGTTTCCAAACATCGTCCAAGGTCAGGATAAGCAGCTTGAAACAATAGCATTGACACCGTACCATTTGTGGAAAAACAAACTGACACCAAGCTCTGGCAAGGTAAACTTTACGACTGCATTGAATCAAAATGGAAGGCTCACGCTGGTTTTTTCAAATCACAAAACAATATCTACAACTCATGATCTGATTAAAATCACCATATCAGATCAAGATTGCATTGGTGAGCATGAAGCTTCCATTTCATTCAGGGAAAACAAGAAAAATCTTATTACCCGATATTTCACAGAAAGAACGCCATGGAATCAAAACATAAATCTTTCAATAATATGGACTGAAGATAGATTATTCACTATCAAATTAAACGATCAACCAATCCCAATATCAATTCAAAAAAAACCAAAATATATATACTTGATAAGCAATCAACCGATTGAACTTAAAAACTTTGAATTAATTCAATAATAAAGAAGATCCACCATGAAAAAAATGAAAACTCTGTTGCTTATTTTATCTACCATAATTTCTGCCTCATCATTAGCAGACTTTAATCTGGGAATGGAATATTACAGCAAAAAAGATTACGCCAAAGCTTTCAAGGAATTTGATGAAGCGGCAAAAAACGGGGATTACGATGCCCAATTTAATGTAGGTGTTATGCATTTAAAGGGCGAGCACACTACTAAAAACATACCTATGGCCTACGCCTGGTTACGATTAGCCGCACAAGCCAAGGTTTATGAAGAAAAAGGAGTCTATAAAAAAATTTATTCGAAACTCAATGAATCCGAAAAAAAACTGGCTGATTCTTTATACGAAGAAATTGAGCGCGAATATAATGATCTGGCAGTTTTCAACAAACTCCAGCCCACATTAAATACTACTACCGAACTGAAAAAGCATAGAATCACCCGAACAGTAAGCCCCACATATCCAAAAAATGCTAAAGCTGATGTTGGCTGGGTAGATATTATTTTCAGTATAGACAAAGATGGCACCACAAGAGACCACATTGCATTCTTTGCTTCTGATAAAGCATTCGAAAAAAAAGCGTTGGAAGCAATAAGAGGATTTTTATTTGAACCCGCCGTGGTCAACAAAAAAAATGTTACAGTTAATGGCCTTCGATATCGATTCATCTTTATTACGTCGGGCGTTAAATATGACGAAAAAGCTATCAACGAAACACTTACCACATTGCGAACAAATGCTCAAAAAGGAGGCGCTTCTGATATATTTAACTATGCCTACTTTATCGAAGCTTTACCCTCGCTAACAAGAACTGTAAAAATAGAAGACAATCCAAATGATTGGTATATAACAGCTGCCAACAAAGGGAGCTCGTCGGCTTCTTTTTTCCTTGGAAAAAACTTGCTCAATGGCAATATGTGTGAAGTTGATGGAACCAAAAGTACAAACTGGTTAATTAAGGCATCGCAAAGTAATTTAAGCGAAGCTCAGTATTTATTGGCAATAGAATCATTCAGTGGCGCGAGGATTGAAAAAAATGAAGACAAGGGTCTCTATTGGCTAAAACGTTCTGCAGAAAGTAGCGATGTTGCCAAGCTTCGATTAGCCTGGATTCTTTCCACTCACAATGATAAAAACTACAGAGATAATAGTTTGGCTACCGAATATTTTAATAAAGTTTCGAAAAAACATACTGACCGTCAAACTTATTTCAGGACAGCCGCCACAATAGCAGCAAATAATAATGATTTTAAACAGGCTATAAAATGGCAGAAGAAAGCAATTGATGATGCGGAAGACTTGGAGTTACCACTTGATACAGTGAATGCACAATTAACCAGTTATCAAGCAGAAAAACCCTGGAATGAGGCGCCATAATGATAAAAATACGAAATCTGTTTATTGTTATATTTGTCGCGGGAATCGTGTTTGCAATGGGAAAGTTTTCTCTCAAACCTGTCGAAACAAGGTCTACCAACATGCATAACAACGAAGTTGTGCTCTACGCAACAGACTGGTGTGGCTACTGCAGAAAAGCGCGTGAGTTTTTCAAAGAAAACAATATTGCTTACACAGAATATGACACCGAAAAATCCGCCGAAGCCAAAAGCAACTATGACCAATTAAGCGGCAGGGGAATTCCGGTAGTAGTCATAAATGGGAAAATTATTGATGGATACAATCCAAGCGCGATGAAAAAATTATTGGGGATTTGACAAAATCGAACCGTATTTTGGTTCGATTTTGGTTCAGTTTAAATCTCTGCATTAACGTAAATTGGTAAATGGAATCTACTTTTTATTGAGCGCATCAAATATACGTTGCAGCTCAGGAGCAGGGGTATTATCAAATTCAGGAAGGCCCAATTCAGTTCTCTTCTTTTGCAAATCATTCAGGATTTCATCAGATCTGGAATCAATAATTTTTAATTGTTCTTCAGTTGGATGAAAACCTTTGCTCTCATAAAATGCATCTATATGCCTATATTTCGCGAATAAATCACCGCGCTTGGCAGATGCATTTAAATAAGCCAGCGCTTCTAGTGCATCACTATCCTTTTTGCTCGTAACATATTCAGAACCATATCCAGATGACAGCCACATTAAGGCCTTTGTAGAACCATAGGCAGCTGCAAGATTCCAAAGTTCTGCACCACGTTCAGAGTTACCCAAAATTACTTCATTAGTAGCTAATGTTTGAATAGCCTTAAGATCTCCCTGTTTAGCAAGTTCTTCAAGTGTGTTTTGGCTTAACCTTCCATATTCATCAAGATCGGCATTTGAAAAATTTCCACGTGTAGCATCCCAACTCTTCAAATTGGCTAAATCCTTTTCGTCTATCAATCCCCTTTGTACCTCTATATTCGGTTCAGATGATACGCTGATTTCAGAAGAGC
>CAMLML010000134.1 GCA_946481095.1 uncultured Cellvibrio sp. | reverse complement strand
GAGCAATGCCCTTACAAGGCATGGGTCACAAGTTCGAGTCTTGTACCGCCCACCAATGATTTTCACGAGAAATGATTGGTTTTTGAATTGGATCGGTAGTTCAGTTGGTTAGAATACCCGCCTGTCACGCGGGTGGTCGCGGGTTCGAGCCCCGTCCGATCCGCCACATTGATGTTGTTGATGCCTATCGACAACAATAAAAAAGCCCCGACTGGGGCTTTTTTATTGTTTGGATATTGATGGGCTATCCACTACAGTCTTAACCACCGAACCAAAATCTGCTTTTTGTGAGTCTCGCTCAACCTTAAGCCAATTTATAGAAACTTTTCGCAGTTCAAGATACCTTTTTATTGATTCTGATTGCTTTTTACAAGGTTCACACCAATCAGCAGTATATTCAACAAGAATAAAGTTTGAATTTAGCACGCTGTCGAATTTGAAACTTTTGTTATCGTACTCTTCAAACTTTTTAACTGTGCTTATAAAATTTAAATCACATGGCAAAAGTTTAGTTTGTGATTTTATTTGTTCAGACACAGATTCAATTAAATCTTCTTTTTCCTTGGCTGACATAGACGTCAAATCATGGCCGCTCCCAACAATTATTGATTCGATTTTTTCTTTCGATAATCCAGAAGGGAGACTATTGTTTGGAATACCGAAAACCAGATCAAGATCCAAATATAAATTATTTTCTGTATCGAACCCATATTTTTGATACACACATTTTTGCAAGGGCGAAAAAACCAGCAACTCCGGCAAAGGTCTTTTAAATTCATCTACCTCTTTAGAGCTTATTTTAAGTTCTTTATAATTGCTTTCTGCATGAGCACCCATGAATAATGTATAACTAAACAATATTAAAATCATTTTTATCATCTTAATCTCCATAAAATTGTGTTTTATCACTATTTTCCCATTTTTAATTTAAACGGCACCTTCCAAGTTGTATAAGTTCCTGCGCGCCATAACCATTCCAGCGGACCGTAACGGAAATGTCCAAACCACCAAATTGCTAAAATGATTTGGATTACCCAGAAAACAATTCCTAACAAAAAGCTGTTGACCTGGCCAAGATAAGTCCAGGCGTTTAACCCAAACCCATAAAAAATTGGAACACAAATTAATGACTGGGATACATAAACTGTGAGTGTCATGCGCCCTGGGGCGGCGAGGTATTTTAGAATTTTTTCAAAACCGGAATGATATAAAAGCAGGAAAGCACAAACACTGAATAATGTCAGGCTTAGATTTTTATAAGCATTAAATACCCCATAAAATAATCCCTCGGTTTTTTGCGCATGGGGTAACCCTGCCCAGATATTTTGACCAAAGTGCAAAAACAAATAAATTACTGTGAATACAAGTAATCCCCAACGAAATATGGATTCATGTTCTTTGTAATTGGTAAACCAGCTCTGACGTGCCAGCAAAAATCCTAAAGTACTTAATCCACAAATAGTCCAAAGCCGACCGCTTTCCCACATAAACAACCATTTGCTTGCATTACCTTGCCAGCTATTCACCTGAATCAATTCAGTAAAACTACCGGATGCATAAACATCATAAACATGAGGTTGATATAGAGTGAAAAAAGGTTTGGTAATTTCAATACTACTGTTATTTAAATAAGCAATTAAAATCCAGGCAGGTAACTGAAAAAGAAAAAACAAACTGACCAACAACACAGTTTTGTTGGATGCCGACCAAAGAGGAATTAATAACACGCCGCAAATAGCCAATATTTGCAACACTTCACCACCATAAATCAACGCATGCAGATAACCGAGAACAAATAACAACAATAATCGCCAAAGAAACCGCAAACGAAAATCAATGCCCCGTTGAATTTGGTTATTCAAAATAATAAAAAAACTGATTCCAAAAAGAAAAGCAAATATAGCAAAAGCCTTACCACCAAAAATTGCAAAGAGAGCCGTATTGATTGGATGGGGATCAGCAACAGGCTTGTACCAATAAAGTTCGTAGTACTCAACCATGTGAATTAAAAACAACCCCATCAAGGCATAACCACGTAAAGCATCAATGACATCAATTCGTTGATTATTCATTAAGTTTTACTACCTGAGATTATTAGTTTTGGGCACCAACCAGGCAACAAGAGGTAACCATATAGCAGCAGCACCGACAAAAATGGCAAATCCGTAATTAATATAAAACCCAAGAACGGCATACGCCAATAAAATTATAATCAACAACGCCAAAACAATAAGAAAACGCTGCGCGCATAATCTTGTATTGGGTTTTAAGTAAGACAAAAAAGCAATAATGGCAAATCTTGAAACACATGAAACCATCAAAATGGTTGTTGCAATGCCAAATAAAAATGCCATCCCGAAAAATGCGGGGCCTTCACCACTGGTCATAGCATCAATCTGTTCAAGCGACACAAAAAACATAACCGTCAGCAAAACATACAGAACCCCTGCAGCAATAAGCATATGCCGCCACATAGGTAAGATAGACGGAATAAAAGCAAACAGCAGAATTGCGTATGTCAGGATTTTATATATGTCCAAGCCAATATTTCCTCTGTACTCGATTTCAGACATTTTTCTCTAAACGAATATCAATTTCACGCTCAATAAATTGCCACTCTTTTGTTGCTCGTAATTTTTTAAGCAACTCATTAAATAGTTCTTTATGTTCAGGTGCAAATTCAAACCATGTTATAAAATCAAATTGCTCGCCGAGATCACGAGAATGATGCAATTGACGAGCAATTTCCGGAAGATAACCTAATCCTATTTCTGTGTGGTGCGATTGCTCTTCAAAAATAGACCTGCGTTCATCCTGAGACATAGCCCACCACTCTGCATTTTTCTTTATGGGAATAAGTGCAGCACATAAAGATTTTTCCCTATTTAAACCTTCTTGCACCGCTTGAAGTTTTACGATTTCATTTCGATTGGCATAACGTACATTACTAGTAAACCCCTGCAGCACCCAAGCTCCTTGTTGAGTTAATTGATTCGCTGAAGAATTAACAACTTCTATTGCCTGAACCGATTGAAGCGGAGAGCCAACAATTGTATATTGATCAGTAACCCTCCACTGCCCCACATCACTTCCAATAAATGAGTAATAATTTTTCATCGCTATATCTCTACTAAAAAACTATAGTCTTTTATAAACCCAAACTATCCGAAAGTAAACGCCCCTACTCATCCCCGACTGCCGCGTAGCGTTCGGCCTTCTTCATCCAAACCATTCCCATATCTTGTAAGTAAATGCTCATCACATTTATCGCCATACTCAGCAGTTTTCAAGTTGTAGTTTTGTGAAATGCTTTTGCACAGAAAACCAAAAAACCACGACTTACAAACTCTCCAGCGCACTTAGTGCGCGATGTTTGAACGACTCGATGTAGATAGAATTTTTTCTCAATACTAAGGTATAAATATATTCAAGCAATAAAATTTGATTCATACCCTTTAGATTCAACTAAACCAATTAAGCCTGGCCAGTTTAATTGATTAGGCAACCTTGATTTTAGAGCTAAAGAACTTACTTTACCTCCTTTATTTAAATAATAGCGAGCCACCTCTAACCTTTTTTCTCTCAGCCTAATTGCATACGGAACTAATTTTTTAAAATTTCTTGCTCTTGTGGATCGATATTCGGCCAAGATTAATCTTGACAGAAGTTGCTTTATATCTTGTATTTCTAGAATTTTGTAGTTTGTCTTCAAAATATCTTCCGGAAATACAATTTCATATTTTCGCTTTCTATTTTTTATTTTTGATAACTTATACATTACTCACCAGATATCTACTGGAAGCATGCCAAAGAGTAAACCAAAGACCACATATAGAAGGCACATTAAGCCACAAATGAATGTGATTTTTCTCATAGCCGAAACCATAAATTACGAACACATAAATTAGCACGCTTATCGTTTAACGGTAATACCAAGCTCTTCGATCATGCGGACGATATCTTCGATCTGATACTTATCCGTTAACTCGGGTGGAAGACATTTAGATAGATCGGCGAAATATATGTAACCGATAGAGCGACCAGTAATCATTAGTTTTTGAATGCAGTTGTTTTGATTAAATGCTTCAACAGCCAACATGAATATAAAACTCCCTTCGATATAACGTTGCCATTTGTGGTGACTTTTTTGTTGCGCTTTTGTGTTACACATAATGAGCACCGCGAATGCAAAAACGCAACAAAAATGGCTTTCACAAAATTGCTTTGTTATAACACTTCACAAGTAATATGCCTCGTAACTGTTTGAAATGCTATCCCGATATTTAACTTACTTAACCTTTTAAGCTCATCTGGCTCAACTATATGAAATGTGTTTGAACCATTGTCTGTGGTTTTGATGATGAATGTAATACCCATTGTATACTTTTGTTTCATTGAATTTAAATTTTCACTGATAGATTCAATGAAACAAATCATTTCACTCACAACATCGTTTCCGATTGTTTGGCTGCTAATCTCGTAGTTCCAATAATCATAAGGATCGTTCAGTTTGATTGAGGTCGGATTCAAATTCAATTGTCCAGAAATTTCATCTGGTTTTCCGCATATCCAAAAATTGGCAATATATTCGTTCATGAACCACTCATAATGTTTCGTTCACCTGCGGATTGTAAGTGGCACATTGCGATAAACTTCGCGCAGCGATATTGCAAAAGCGCCACTTACAATTCGTCAGGTGCAATGACTTGTTATGCGCTTTTTCTATAATTTAGGATTTCTTTATAGAAATTTTCAAACTCTTCAGTACTGACAAATTCCCTTCTAGGAATTATGTGAATTCTCATTGAGTTTATTCGAACAAATATGTATTTTTTAAATTTATAAAGACCTACAATGCTTTCCCAGCGAGTTTTCGTTTCAGTTCCCATGGTTTCTTCAATAAAAAAATTTTCATTTAATGTATAA
>CAMLML010000133.1 GCA_946481095.1 uncultured Cellvibrio sp. | reverse complement strand
TAACAGAATCAAGGCTCATTAAATCTGGTGAGAATATTCACATGTTGTATCAAATTAATATATTTGATGCTAGCAACGGTTAAGATACAGATGAATTAACTTGGCATGAGTATTTTCAGAAAGTGCCCAAGAAATTTAATTTTTGGAAGATGCCTATATGCCCCTAAAGGTATTGTTAAGTTGTACAACATTCTTTCGTGAAAAATTTACCATTGATAATTTTATTCAAAACTTTTCTACCGTTTTTGATAGGGATAAGAATATTTACGATGAATTAGATTCGGTAATCATAGTTAACGAATATAGCCCGGATAATATAAAAGAATTCAGTAAGCATAAAAATATTATAGAAGAAATATTTTCTAAAGCTATATTTATTCAGAAGGGTAAAGATCAACAAGGCCAGGCACATTCTCTAAATATCATTCTAAATGCCTGTGAAAACATGGATTATCATATTCAATGGGAGGAGGGATGGATTTGCACAAAACCTTTTTATTATGAAGTAATTGGACTGCTTGAACATAGCAATTATCAGCAAATCGGATTAACCAATGATTGGTGCGATTCTCTGCTACTACTCGAAAAAAAGCTAAACACATCTTCCTCGGTTTTTTATCGAGAGCTAATGATAGATCCACGTTTTAATGAGCACAAACTACTCCAGCTAAAAAAAGCCGACGATCAGGAAATTGCTAATATTTTGGCAACAGTTAATTTAAATATTTGGCCTCTATATTCATTAAGGCCTGGCGTTAACAGAGTTTCTTTTGTAAAAGAATTGCCGCTCTTTAATACTTATGAAAAACTTTGGCCTGTGAGATTTGAATACTTATATGCGTACTATTGGTTTATTCAGGGTGGTACAAAAGCTATGCTTGCGTCTCCTCGTAGTTACCGAGCGCTCAATAAAGTGAGTAGCTATAGAACATGTAGCGTGTATACACATAATTTAAATTTATCAATACAGAAGTAGAATTTTCATAGTGATCTCTTCAATTATAAATTCAGTTCAAGCACCACTAATATCTTGTCTCTGTATCACACATAAGAGACCGGAATTATTAAAAAATGCTATTCGCTGTTTTTTACAGCAGGATTATTCAAACAAGGAGCTTGTGGTAGTATATAACTGCAACGATATTCAAACGATACAGGCACTTCGAGAATTTCAGAGTGAGCAAATAAGGACGTTTGCGCTTGATACAAAAGGTCAGAATCTCACTATTGGAGAATTGCGAAATATTACTGTTGAATTGTCCAGAGGTAAATTTCTTTGCACTTGGGACGATGATGATTGGTATGGTGTAGATAGGATAAAAAATCAATTATCAGCAATTATAAAATACAAAAAAAAGGCTTCAATTCTTTCACATGTTTTGATGTATGACAGATCAAAACAAACTGCGTACTTATCACACTCCAGAATGTGGGAGTTTTCGATATTGTTTGAGAAACAAGCGGTAGCCAACCTAGGCATAAAATATAGACATATTAATAGGGCTGAAGATTATTTTTTTGTGAATGATCTTATAAAGGAGAATTTATTAGTTCCGATCCTAGATCCCACGCAATATATATATCACTCCACTGGTACAAATACATGCGGTCAGGGACATTTTGATTGGTTGCATTCGCACTCAGAAAAATTATCGGCTTATCAAACTCTCGTTATCCAGAAGGCCGTCAATGGCGGACTGGATCCGGCTGAGGCCTATAACAAAATGCAAGGTGAAAATTTCTTACATAACTTTCGCTATGTTCCTGTCTCTGAATCTCGACTTTAGTAATTTTATTGTATGAATTTAAAGAACGTTGTATTTGTTACTGAGATGGATTTTTGGCGGGGCGGTAGTGGATGTAGAGTGAGAAGCCTTGGTTTGGTAAAAGCTTTAAGTAATTGTACACAACTTTCTGTCATCTCAAATTGTCCTCGCGTAGCATCAGATGATGCTTTGCTGAAACGGCTTAGATTACCTTTTGTTCATTATTGGCTTGATCCAAATGATGAACTCACTCATCAACAAAAAGTGGAAAAGTTGGCGCCCCTGATTTCAAAAGCAGATGTAGTGATTATTCGATCAGTAAAAAACGCTTACTTGTTGAAAGCTGTATCAAAAAATAGTCATGCCTTTATTGATGTTGATGATCTTATGAGTGATTACTACCATTCAAAATTACAGGTGGGTATAGATTCAGATCAAACAGTTTGTTTCGAAGATGAAAATAAAATTTTTTCTCAATTCGATAGAATAATGCTGATACAAGATGAACACTACAATAAGTTTCTCCATATTTACAAAGAAGAAAGGCTAATTTTAGTGCCACCACGAATAAATATAAGAGTTCAGATCTGTCGACCCATAGTCTCACGAGTTGGATTGCTGGCTAGTAGTTGGGAGGCAAATGTGGACGGTTTGCAGTGGTTTTTGCGCGATGTTTGGCCACGAGTTAGCCACCTAAATATTACTTTGGATATTTATGGATTAATTTGTAATTCTATGGGAAGCCTATGTGAGAAAAATGTTCGAGTCATGGGGGCTGTCAATGATATCGATGATTTCTATTCTCGGATTGATATCGCAATTAATCCAGTTAGATATGGTTCCGGAATTAAAATTAAAAGTCTTGAAGCACTTGCTCATGGAGTTCCACTTTTGTGTACCCCGGAGGGTGCTAGAGGATTGACCAATTTACGTAACCACGGATTACTAATTGCGGAGACAGCAACAGATTTTGCTCTTATGTTGACTCAGCTTATGGGTGACAAAGTATTAAGAAATCGTTTGCGAAATTTCGGTATGAATTATGTCCGGCAACATTTTGGAGATAACTGCTTCGATGCGTTAATATCTGCAGTAAACTCTTGCGTTCCAAAAGAGTTATGATAAGTAATTTATTGATATAGAAAAATTCCTATGACTTAAAATTTAAAATTATTGCTATGTTCTTTCAATGGTTTCGATAAGCTTCGAAAGATAAGCTTCAAGCTCACTGTGGCCTTTAACCTGATTAATAATTGTTTGGGAGAAATAATTAAATTCAGGGTGTTGTAATAAATTATCACCAAACTCCCAGAGCAGGATTTCTTTAATCACTATTGCCGGTGCTTTCTCGCGGTAAGTAGTGGCATCTTGAGCTTTGAGTTTGGTTAAACGGGTATAAATATTTTTTTTGAGATTTTCTTTGTCGCGTTGTGGGCCGGACTTCAGGTCAATTGATGCTACTTTATCTTTATTGTTTTGATCAATTGCCTTTTTGTTTTCGACGGTGTTTTTCTGTGACTCGGTTGATGAAAGTCCGCGAAAAATTGCTGCAAGTCGTGAGGGATCAATATTGGTCATTCGTTATCATCGCGATTAAAAGAGGATTCTTTGTAGGTATTTACCAGTATTTCACTGACAGTGTCATCGTTGGCTGTATTGGATTTTGCCAGCGTAACACTGACTGCACGCAAATTATCAATAATTTTTGACATGCTTTTTTGCAGGAAATCATTTTGTTGCGGTATTACCAGTGCCTTATCAAAATGTATCAATGCATTATCCGGTGTTGATTCAAAAGCCAGCATTCCCAGAGAAAATTCACGAATTGCAGCATCAGGTGATTGTGAAGACAGATGCTGCCATAGTGGATAGCATTCGGCTTCGTTACCTTGTTGCAAATAGAGTAGGGCGAGCTGGTAGTAAGCCATATCCAGTTTGTCATCCAGTTCTATACTTTTTTTCATGCCTTCAATTGCACGTTTGTATAATCCCAATTCTGCATGTTCTGCTGCCAATAAAAAAATGGCATTGGCATTTTCCGGTTCTTGCTCGAGGCATTTGTATAAATATTCCATCGCTGAATGATGCAATCCTTGTTGGGTTGCATGTAATGCCAGGTGAAAATATTCTTCTGAATCCAACATAGTCTTTCCTGATATCGTTTAGTGAAGTGTATTTTTAGTTGTTTTGTTATTTGTAGCATTTTGCTGCATAAGTTCTTGCATACGTTTGTTGATTAATTCTTGCGGTGTTTTTTGCAGTTTGCTATTGCTACTACCAACCCATTTCTTAAACAATTCCTGTGCTTTATCGTTTTCATTATTTTGTTTCATCAGTACAATTTTTGCGTAATTGACTGACAATGTTTCTGAGTCCAGTCTCTCGGCTAATTTAATATGATTGTTTGCTAATTTTGTTTCACCTAAATGTGCATAGACAGAGGCGAGACCGCCGTGAGTTTCAGCAAAGCGTCTATCCAATTCGTAAGATTCCTGAAATGCCCAAAGCGCTTTTTCATAATCGGCTAACATTAAATAAGCCCAGCCTAATAAATGCCAGGTTCCTATATGGTTGGACATAGTTTTGACAGCAGTTTCTGCGGCATTTCGAGCGAGTTCAAAATTAAAATTATTAAATTCAATTTGTGCGAGTGTTGCCCAGGTGCGACCAATTTGTGGATGGTGTTGTACGGCTAGTTGCATATCAGCTTGCGCAAAATCATAAGCACCGGAATCCAGTTGCAGTGATGCCCTTGCCAGTAAAGCTTCAATCGCATGCGGATTTTTTGCGAGTGCTAAATTGGCCAATTGCATGGCTGCATCATAATCGCGATCGGCTTCAAACAATAAGAGCGATAACAGCCCGGCAGACTCAGCTGTAATGCCATAAGCATCGTGCATTTCCTGTAATAGCTGAATCGCTTTTTCTGCATCATCCCGATGGTTGGCCACTCGCGCCGAAAGCATCAAATAGTCTTGAGGGAAAGCATCTTTCAATTGAGGGTTGGCATTAAGCAGATCGGCAGCTTCTGAAAATTTATCGAGATAAAAATAACAATAAGCCAGGTTGATCCAGACGGATGCTTGTGTCACTTGTAATTCAATTGCACGTTGGAGATAGCCAATAGCATCCGTGTATTGTTTATGTACCAACATGACTTGCCCCGCCAGTGCATTGACCTCGGCTTTTTGCAATAAAACATCCGCCGTGTTATCCACAATCTCCTTCGCAACCTGCCACTCCTGCAGCTCCACCGCCAATCGCACTGCATCCACCCACAAAGCTTCATTCTCAGGGTCAAACCCCAAAAACTTCCGCAAACGCTCCAACTGTTCTTGCATAGTCCACCTAAACTGGGGTCAGAGTAAAATTTCTAAATTTCTTTCGCTTTGCAACCAACTTTGAGAGGACT
>CAMLML010000132.1 GCA_946481095.1 uncultured Cellvibrio sp. | reverse complement strand
ATAAAAAATTGTGCTCCCGAGCGCGCAAAATTTTCTGTCAGCATTGATGCCAAATAAGTTACGCCTTCCGATGTAAAATTACCTTGTTTTTGACCCGCCCCAATTTCTCTAAAGCCCTCATTTAATATATTGGTTCTATGTCCTGCTGATTTAAAAAGTCCCTCATGATGTGATAAAGCATAATTGGTTAAATTTATACTGGTGCTTCTTGTGCCTCCCCAGGCAATGTTTTCACCATTTTCCCAGATGCCTGTAAATAGATAACCTGCTGCAGTCATACGTTGTGTTGCTGTGCTGTTATTGGCGCCAGTGTGAGAAAATGTATCTGTGTCCAACATCCATTGTGAATGCGTGCGTGCGGAATCGATTAGAAATAAATTATGTGCAAGTGGTGGTTTTGGTGTTGAAGTAATCGCGCCGCCGGTAATTCCATCATTTAAACCAATGCCGTAACGAGTAGCTTCTGCTTCAGGATTAGCGCGTGCACGGTTAATTAATTCCACTACTAATACTTCTTGCGCTGTTGGTTGTTTTGTTACATCAATTGAGGTCGGTGTTGCTATGACTTCTGTGCTTGCAAGGCTTTCGCCGTCGGAGTTTACTGCGGTAACAACAAAATAATAAGTTTCATCATTGCGTAATGAATCGATGATTCTCGGAGAAGTGGAGTTTTTCAGCACAGTACCATCGTCAAAACTGGCGATATTTGCAATTAAAATATTGGATTCGGATGCGTAGTAAATAGTGTAACTGTTAGCCCCATTTACTGGATTCCAGCTAAGAATGACTGAACTATTTGCAGGTACAGCTGTGACATTTTGCGGCGCAACAAGTGCAGGGGTTGAGCTGCCTATGCTGGAAGTATTTTGACCAGGAGATGATGTGGTCGAAATAGAACTTGTGGATATCGCACTTGAAACAACACTGCTGGATGTGGAATTTCTCTGAGATGAACTGATTGACGCGACCGATGATATTCCAGATGAGTCATTAGTGTCAGATTCACCTGATGAACCGCAGGCGACGAGCATTGATAGCATAAAAATAGAAAACGAGTGTTTGATCAAATATGAGTTGTTCATCATGGAATCCGTGGGGTATTTACCATCGCCATGGTAACAACGCACTCCTCTGGAAAACGAGAAAGAGGTCGCACAAGATCAACTACTTTGATTGTGTTGCGCTTAACCAACAAAAAGGGTCGCATAAGCGACCCTTTTTGCTGGATTGGCCCGTAATTATTTTTTCGGATAATCGCGCTTCGGGCTGCCTGTATAAAGTTGGCGTGGACGACCAATTTTGTAAGGACTGCTGACCATTTCGTTCCAGTGAGAATACCAACCCACTGCGCGTCCCAAGGCAAAAATTACGGTGAACATTTCAGTCGGAATGCCAATGGCTTTCATGATAATGCCAGAGTAGAAATCGACATTTGGATAGAGTTTTTTCGATATGAAATAAGGGTCTTCCAATGCAATTTGTTCCAGGCGTTTTGCAATAGCGAGCATAGGCTCATTTTGCAAACCCAATTCACTCAATACTTCATCACAAGTTTGTTTCATGACTTTGGCTCGCGGGTCAAAGTTTTTATAAACACGATGACCAAATCCCATCAAGCGGAAACCGGAAGTTTTATCTTTGGCTCGTGCGACACAGGCCTCAACATTATCCAGAGTACCAATTTCTTCCAGCATTTCGAGAACTGCTTCGTTGGCGCCACCATGAGCAGGACCCCACAAGGTTGAAATGCCTGCAGCAATTGCTGCGAAAGGATTGGTGCCGGAAGATCCGGACAAGCGTACGGTAGACGTCGATGCGTTTTGTTCGTGATCAGCGTGCAGAACAAAAATGCGATCCATAGCTTTGGCAATGGTTTTGCTGACATTGGGCGCTTGACCGGCTTTGCCGAAAGTCATGTGCAAATAATTTTCAGCAAACGACAAGCTGTCGTCCGGTGCAATAAATTCTTCGCCCTTGCGGTGCTTGTACACCATGGCGGACAAGGTTGGCATTTGTCCAATTAAACGATAAGCCGTTAATTGGCGACTTTCGGCATTGGTGATATCAATTTCATCGTTATAAACAGCAGCTAATGCGGCAACGGCACTGCACAAAATTGCCATGGGATGTGATTCGCGTTTAAAACTTTTAATGATGTTGGCAATTGACGAATCAACAGCAGAATGTTTTTTGATTTCAGCAGTGAATTCAGTTTTTTGTTGGGGAGTTGGCAATTCGCCATTCAGAAGCAGATAACAGGTTTCGAGATAATCGGAAGAGACTGCCAGTTGTTCGATCGGGTAACCGCGATGAAGAAGAATTCCCTCGTCACCATCTATATAAGTAATTTTGGATTCACATGATGCGGTGGACATAAAGCCGGGGTCGAAAGTGAAAAATCCGTTTTTGGTAATTCCCGTTACGTCTATAACGTCAGGGCCTATAGTGCTGGGTAAAACGGGACATTCAATCTTGGTATCAATACCATCAATCGTGAGATGTGCTTTCTTGTCAGTCATTACTGACTCCTGTGCTTACTAGGGTTTTAACAATGGATTATCAATTTTCGGAGCGGCATTATAGACAAGTTGTTAACCAAGTCGAAAGTTTTTGCCAGATTGAAATCAGAAAAACTTACGTGAATAGCAATAGGGAATTTGCAAGATCGTTAAATCTCTGCTTTATTTTCGAAGTTTGCCTCTCTCTGGTGCGAAATGCTTTGCTGTGTTCTGAATCAGGGCAAAATAGTGATCTTTATTTCAATTAAATCAGTATCTTGTGTAAAAAAATCGTTAATTTAAACGCGAGTCCCAATAGAGATATATGTGTCAATTGCATGGGGTTTTTTGTTTGTGTTTCCAAACCTCACTCTCTATAATGCAGCGCGTTTTGCAGGGTGCACCGTCAAAAAGCAGAAAATGCTCTTTGTTTTGTTGCGAGTGCACATGTGTTTAACCGGCCCACAAGGCATAAGGTGAATAAAACCGTGAACAAAAAAAGACCCGTCAACCTCGATTTTTCTACTATTAAACTTCCTATCACTGCTCTTGTTTCTATTACCCATCGTGTCACAGGCATTATTCTTTTTGGCGGTGTTGCAGCGCTTATGTGGATGTTGCAGGCCAGCCTCGAATCTGCTGAAAGTTTCGCTGCAGTAAAAACTCTGGGTAATCATCCCATCTGCCATATAGTCCTGTTTGGCATTCTCGCATTTTTGGCTTACCACACAGTGATGGGTCTGCGTCATTTGATTATGGATTTCGGCATTGGTGAAACACTGAAAGGCGGTCAGACAGGTGCAAAAATCGCGCTGGTCATCGCCATAGTATTGATTGTATTAGCGGGAGTTTGGGTATGGTAACGTCAGTCACCAGTTTTGGTCGCAGCGGTCTTTATGATTGGCTGATTCAACGTGTCGGTGGTGTCGTCATGGCGGCTTACACCATTTTTATTGTCACTTATCTTTTATTGCATCCGGATTTAACTTTCGAGCAGTGGAAGTCTTTATACAGTCAATTATGGATGAGAGTGTTCACCCTGGTGACTCTCTTGTCTTTTATTTCACACGCATGGATTGGTTTATGGGCGGTGCTCACTGATTATTTGACTGTGCGTATGCTTGGCAATAAAGCGACTTTCTTGCGTGTGTTTGCCCAGCTTGTTTTAGGGATGGTTGCAGTTACCTATTTGGTCTGGGGTGTTGAAATCATCTGGGGTATTCAGTAATGGCTAATATGCGCACTATTTCGTTTGATGGGATTGTGGTCGGTGGTGGCGGTGCGGGTATGCGCGCTGCATTACAATTGGCGCAGTCCGGTTACAAAACCGCAGTAATTACTAAAGTATTTCCAACTCGTTCGCACACTGTGTCGGCTCAAGGTGGTATCACCTGTGCGATCGCCAGTGCTGATCCAAACGATGATTGGCGTTGGCACATGTATGACACAGTAAAAGGTTCTGATTATATTGGTGATCAGGATGCTATTGAATACATGTGTTCAGTCGGCCCTGAGGCCGTATTTGAATTGGAACACATGGGTTTGCCTTTCTCGCGTACTGAAACTGGCCGTATTTATCAGCGTCCGTTTGGTGGTCAGTCGAAGGGTCCTGATAATCCGACTCAGGCAGCACGTACTTGCGCAGCAGCAGATCGTACAGGTCATGCTTTGTTGCACACGCTTTATCAATCCAATATTAAAAACAAAACCGTATTTTTAAATGAATGGTTTGCGGTTGATCTGGTAAAAAATCAGGATGGTGCTGTTGTCGGTGTTATCGCGATTAATATCGAAGATGGCGAAACTGTTTATGTAAAAGCCAAAGCCACTGTATTGGCGACTGGTGGTGCAGGGCGCATTTATGCATCTACCACTAACGCCCACATCAACACTGGCGACGGCGTCGGTATGGCATTACGCGCAGGCTTCCCTGTACAAGATATTGAAATGTGGCAGTTCCACCCAACCGGTATTGCCGGTGCAGGTGTGTTGGTAACTGAAGGTTGTCGCGGTGAAGGTGGTTACCTGATCAACAAACACGGCGAGCGTTTTATGGAGCGTTACGCGCCAAACGCAAAAGATTTGGCTGGTCGTGACGTGGTAGCACGTTCAATGATTCGCGAAATTATTGCAGGCAATGGTTGTGGCCCTGATGGCGATCACGTGTTGTTGAAACTCGATCATCTCGGTGAAGAAGTTCTCGAAAGTAAATTGCCTGGTATCTGTGAATTGTCACGTACCTTCGCGCATGTTGATCCAGTGAAGGCACCGATTCCGGTAATCCCGACTTGCCACTACATGATGGGTGGTATTCCCACCAACGTGAATGGTCAAGCTTTGACTGTTGATGCCAAGGGCAATGATGTTGTGATCGATGGTTTGTTTGCTTGTGGCGAAGTGGCTTGCGTATCAGTCCACGGTGCAAACCGTTTGGGTGGTAACTCATTGCTTGATTTGGTTGTGTTTGGTCGTGCGGCTGGTTTGTATATTGAAAAAGCCTTGCGTGAAGGTGTTGAACATCGCGATGCCACGCAATCTGACATTGAAAAAGCTATGGCGCGTTTGAACAAAATCAACAATTCGACATCAGGTGAAAGTGCATCAGTCTTGCGCAAAGAGTTGCAAACCATCATGCAAAATTATTTCGGCGTATTCCGCAAAGGCGAGTTTATGCAGAAAGGTATTGAGCAGCTTGCAGCTTTGCGTAAACGCATTGAAAACGTCGCTATTACTGACAAGAGTAATGCATTTAATACCGCGCGTATCGAAGCATTGGAATTGCAAAATTTGTTGGAAGTAGCAGAAGCAACAGCAATCGCGGCTGAAGAAAGAAAAGAATCTCGCGGTGCGCATGCACGTGAAGATTATGAAACTCGTGATGATGCCAACTGGTTGTGTCACTCGATTTATTTCCCCGGTGAAAAGCGTGTCGGCAAGCGTGCGGTGAATTTCAAACCGCGCACTATGGAAGCTTTCCAACCAAAAGAACGTACTTATTAATCGGGGGATCTGAATCATGTTGAAAGTTCAAGTTTATCGCTACAACCCTGAAACTGATAACGCGCCTTATATGAAGACCTATGAGATAGATACTCAAGGTAAAGATTTAATGGTGTTGGATGTATTGGAATTGTTAAAAGCACAAGACCAATCATTGGCTTATCGCCGCTCATGCCGTGAAGGTGTCTGTGGTTCTGATGGTATGAACATCAATGGAAAAAATGGTTTGGCTTGTATCAAACCCATTTCCGAGTGCATC
>CAMLML010000131.1 GCA_946481095.1 uncultured Cellvibrio sp. | reverse complement strand
CCTAACCCCCCTTTTTCAAAGTGGGGAACTGTCCCCTCTCCCTCCGGGAGAGGGCTAGGGTGAGGGCATAAAACCCGCTATCATTCCCACCTATTTTTCAAAAAGGCCAATTCCATGCACTGTCCATTTTGTAGCGCTGAAGATACCAAAGTAATTGATTCGCGATTGGTTGCCGAAGGTGATCAGGTTCGTCGACGTCGGGAATGTTTATCCTGCAAGGAACGTTTTACGACTTTTGAAATTGCCGAATTATTGATGCCGCGCATCATCAAAAAAAATGGCACTCGCGAGCCTTTCGATGAAAATAAATTGCGTGCCGGGTTATTGCGTGCATTGGAAAAACGTCCGGTGAGTATTGAAGCGATTGAATCTGCGCTCAATCACATCAAACATTTTTTGCAGGCGACAGGCGAGCGCGAAGTCAAATCGGTGGTGGTGGGTGAAAAAGTGATGGAGCAATTAAAGCAATTGGATGAAGTGGCTTACGTGCGTTTTGCGTCTGTGTATCGTCGTTTTAAAGATTTAAGTGAGTTTCGTCAGGAAATTGATCGACTTGAGCACTCCAATGAAGATACAAACTAATCGATGAATAATTCTGTGAATGATCACTACTGGATGTCGCAAGCCTTGCGTTTGGCAGAGCGTGGTTTTTACACCACAAGACCCAATCCGCGAGTGGGTTGTGTAATTGTCAAAGATAATCAATTAATTGCCGAAGGTTGGCATTATCGCGCCGGTGATGCACATGCAGAAGTAAACGCGTTGCGTGACGCTGGCGATAAATCCCGAAATGCAACCGCTTATGTCACGCTCGAACCCTGCAGTCACACAGGTAAAACGGGCCCCTGTGCAAATGCATTAATTACGGCGGGAATTGCACGTGTGGTGTATGCCATGCAAGATCCCAATCCTCTTGTGGCCGGACGCGGTTTAAAAATTTTACGTGATGCAGGCGTTGAGGTAACAGGCCCTGTGCTGGAATCTTCAGCACGCGAATTAAACTCCGGTTTTATCAAACGCATGGAAAAAAAATTACCCTATGTGCGTTGTAAGTTAGCAATGAGTTTGGATGGTCGAACTGCAATGGCCGATGGAAAAAGCCAATGGATCACCAGCGCTGCCGCGCGTTCAGATGTGCAGCGCTTGCGTGCACAAAGCGGTGCTATTATTTCCGGCGCTGATACAGTGATTTCGGATAACGCAAGTTTGACTTTGCGTGAATCGGAATTACATCTTGAAAATGCACAGGATATAATTGCGCTACCACCTTTGCGAGTGCTGTTGGATTCACGTCAGCGCACCATGCCCGACGCAAAATTTTTTCAGACTCCGTCGCCGATTTTATTGGTGCATGCCTTGGATCAATCGATAAAACAATATCCTGATTGGGTTGAGGTTATTGCATTGCCCAATGCAGAACAAAAAATTGATCTGCAAAAATTAATTCGTTTGTTGGCTGAAAAACAAATCAATGATGTATTAATTGAATCCGGTGCAACACTCGCCGGCAGTTTTTTGTCAGCGGGATTAATTGATGAGTTGATTATTTACATGGCTCCCAAATTAATGGGAAATTTGGCACGACCATTATTTGAATTGCCTTTGCAGGAATTAAATTCTGCAGTGGATTTGCAGATTGTGGATGTGAGAGCAGTGGGGAAGGATTGGCGGATTGTGGCGAAGCCCTCACCCTAGCCCTCTCCCGGAGGGAGAGGGGATTGGCTCCTCCCTTTGAAAAAGGGAGGCGGGGGAGGGATTTAAGATGGTTGCAATTTTTAAGATTTTAAATCCCCCCTAACCCCCCTTTTTCAAAGTGGGGAACTATTCCCTCTCCCTCCGGGAGAGGGCTAGGGTGAGGGCAAAGGCAAAAATTATTTCTATTTTTGAGAAAAATATGTTCACAGGCATCATAGAAGCAGTCGGAAAAGTCGTTTCACTTCAACCAAAAAATGGTGATTTGCGTTTGCGTATTCACACTGGCAATTTGAATTTATCCGATGTGAAATTAGGCGATTCAATTGCAACCAGTGGTGTGTGTTTAACGGTAGTGGAATTGCCCGGTGATGGTTATTGGGCAGATGTATCACGAGAAACACTCGATAACACTACCTTGCCTTCCTGGAAAATAGGCCAGCCCGTTAATCTCGAAAAAGCACTCACACCACAAACACGTTTAGGCGGGCATATTGTGAGTGGTCATGTTGATGGCGTGGGTGAAGTGGTTGCACGTTATCCAGATGCGCGTTCCGAACGTTTCCGTATTCGTGCGCCGAAAGAACTCGCAAAATATATTGCACATAAAGGCTCCATCACTATTGATGGGACCAGTCTCACAGTGAATAAAATCGACGGTGCTGAATTTGAATTGAATATTGTTCCGCATACTTTGCAATGGACGATTATGGATTCTTATCAGATAGGAACGCGGGTTAATCTCGAAGTCGATGTGTTAGCTCGTTATCTCGAGCGGTTGATGCTCGGCGAAAAAGCGGCTGAGTCATCCAGTGGGATTACTCTGGAATTTTTGACGAAAAATGGTTTTGCGTAGGTTGGAAGAGCGCAGCGACTTCCGCCATTTTATTATGAACCAGGATAACTTGTCGGAAGTCGCTGCGCTCTTCCAACCTACGGCCTACAAAAATTATTTCAACGCATCAATTAATTTTTGATGCACACCACCAAACCCGCCATTACTCATAATTACAAAATGCGTATTTTTTTCTTTCAGCGCAACAGCAGTTTTTACCAGCCCATCCAGGTCGCGTAATAATTTTGCGGGTACCGGGCTTTTATTCACAACATCATCCATTGCCCAATCAACATTGGCAGGTTGATACCAAAGTACCATGTCGGCATCTACCGTACTTTTCCCCAAAGCATCTTTATGCACACCCATACGCATTGTATTGGAACGGGGTTCGATAATAGCAATAATTTTTTCTGTGCCGACTTTTGCGCGTAATCCAGCGAGTGTGGTTTTGATTGCTGTCGGATGATGTGCGAAGTCGTCGTAGACTTTTACCGAATCGATATCCGCCAAACATTCCATACGACGTTTTACACCGGCAAAATTTTCCAGTGCTTTTGCAGATGTAATCGGATCAACACCTACATTACGCGCAGCGATTAATGCAGCCAGTGCATTATTGACATTGTGTAAACCGGTTTGTTGCCAGTTAACCTCAGCTATTTTTTGTTGGTTATGAAAAATAGAAAAAGCAGATCCATCTTCTGACTTTAATTCAGCATGCCATTCGCAATCAGTAGCTTCCAGTGAGAATTTTGTTTGGGTTGTCCAACAGCCTTTTTTCAAAACCTCATTTAAAGCCGCGTCTTCAGCGGGCGAAATAATTAAACCGTTACCGGGAACTGTACGAATCAAATGATGGAATTGTGTTTGTATGGCAGCGAGATCAGAAAAAATATCGGCGTGATCAAATTCGAGATTGTTTAAAATCACGGTGCGTGCATTGTAGTGAACAAATTTGGATCGCTTGTCAAAAAATGCGCTGTCATATTCATCCGCTTCAACAACAAAAAAATCAGACTCACCCAAACGCGCAGAAGTTGGAAAATTTTTAGTCACGCCACCAATTAAAAATCCGGGTTTCATGCCCGCATATTCCAGAATCCAGGCCAGCATGGATGAGGTGGTAGTTTTGCCATGAGTACCCGCAACGGCTAGTACCCATTTATTAGGCAATACAAAATCGTGTAACCACTGTGGGCCAGATGTATAAGCAATACCTTGATTCAATACATATTCAACAGATGGATTGCCGCGGCTCATGGCATTGCCAATAATCACCAGATCGGGTGCAGGTTTTAAATGAATGGGATCAAATCCCTGAATCAATTCAATTCCCGTTTGCTCAAGTTGTGTACTCATAGGTGGATAAACATTGGCATCACTGCCGGTGACTTTATGACCCAATGCTTTGGCTAACTGTGCCAGGCTGCCCATAAATGTGCCGCAAATACCGAGAATATGGATATGCATAAAATTCACTCGTGCTAACGAAACTGAAGCGAAGCTTAACATGAAGCTTGGGCAGTAATGAATTTTTGGTTTGTGATCAATTTCATTCCTGTAGAAAATACGTTTTTGTGTTCATAAAAAGTTCAGCTTTTAATGATTAGCATGCCCGGATTGTCAAAATTATTAACAAAAATCCAGGGAGATTAATCATGTTAGTTCAAAAACATCTTGTGCTACTTGCACTCATTACTTCGCTAGTTGCATGCGGCGGCGGGTCAGATGATAAACCGAAATCCTCTTCCAGCTCAGTTGTTGCAGTCAGTCTTGGCAATTCCAGTATTTCTTCATCAATTTCTGCTTCGACACAATCTTCATCACCGGGTTCCAGTCAATTCGGTTCATCGCAATCTTCGGTAACAAGTGTTGCAAAAACACTGAACATATCCGGTAACCTTGTGGTTAGAGATGAGAATGGTGTTCCGATTGAAAATCCGGACGCCGATACTATTCGTGTTGATATTTCCTTGTTGGATGCAGATCAGCAAATTCTTGAATCCAATACTGACAGCGCTGTAGAAATTGGCGATGATTTGGGGTTCTCAAGCCAGTTAACTGCGAGTGGAAGTCAATATGTTGTTGTACATATTTCAAAACAAGGATTCACAGATTATGCACGCCGTTTTGATTTTACCGAAAAAATTGAATTGCAGGCAGAACTAACTGAATTACCTCGAGCCCAGGTTTCTATAGCAGAAGCACAAACCATTTCGGGTGAAATTGTGAATGGTTTTAATTTTAGTGTTACGGATAACTTGTTAGGTGAATCTGACAGTGCGGATGGTAAGGAATTAAGTGTATTTATTCCACAGTCAGCATTGCCTTCAGGTACTACCAGCCTTGATGTGCAAATGAAAGCGTTTGATCCAACCAATCCTGCTGATGCAGTTTATTTTCCGGGTGCGTATGAAGACAGTGATGGCAATAAATTATTGTCAATTGCTTTTAATTACACTGATGTAAAAACCAATCAGGGAGTGTCGTTGATGCAGGTTGCACAGCAGGCACGCAAGGAAAGAATTGTTGCCGGGAAAGCAGGGCGCATGCAAAAAACAGACAGCGATCCTGTGATCATTAACCGTAGTGTTCCGGTTGAGAGTTGTCGTTCTCTGGCAACCATGGGTGATTCCGATGCGAGTCAGGATGGATTCCAGATTCCGGTTTATACCTATAATCCCGTTAGCGGTTTATGGGACTTATTAGGTCAAGGCAGTTTATTTAATGAAGAAGGTAATTTGTTGGCAGCCAATTTCACTGCATTCGATTGTGATTCTGTTGACTACATGCTGGAAATAAAAGTGACCAATGAAATTTTTATCAGTAATTGGTGGAATTTGGATTATCCATTGGTGTTTTCGCAACCCACAACATTTTGCGCAAATTTAAAATTATTGGATGAAGGCGGTATGCCTTTAGTTGGTGCTAATGTTTATGTCTTTGATGACGATGATCAGCGCAGCTTTTCTGCCACAAGTTTTATTTCGGATTTGCAAGGCGAAATAAGAATATCGTTGGTGAAATTGGATGATACCGATACGGATACCAGTGTAAAAATCAGAACCTATTCAACAGCAACACATTTATTTATTGATAAGACTATTGAATTATCCACGGCTGCCTGTGAATCAACTGCAGTTGCAGTTCCGATAACATTATCTGTGCCTGCACGTTGCGCTATAGACGGTAAAATGTTGAATAACAATTCCACACCGGCTGCAGATGTTGTATTGGTAGCGATTCCAGATGACGAATATGAAAATCTTGCAACAGCCACTTTTGGTCGTACTGACGCGACAGGAAATTACACAATGAATTTATCCTGTGATGTGGACTATGATCTGGGTGATTATCTGGGATTAGTACAATATTATTTTGATCAGGAACAAAGTTTTTCCATGGCTTCGCTTAATGTGAACGGCGTAAAAAGTGCTGATGAAATTACGGATGATGGTAAAAAAGTCACAGTGAAAGATTTAACGCATGTATTGGGTAAACCCTGGGGACTGGTGACCACTGCCGAAGACAAT
>CAMLML010000130.1 GCA_946481095.1 uncultured Cellvibrio sp. | reverse complement strand
GTGCCTGGCGTTGTGTGGGTGTGAATACCGATATAACCGATTTTATCCAACGCCACGACGAATTGATCAGTGCCAAAGCCCAGGCGGAAAGGGCAAACAATATCAAGAGTGAATTTTTAGCAAGGGTCAGCCATGAAATTCGCACGCCGATGAACGCGATCATTGGTATAGGTTATTTACTCAAAGACTCTCGTCTGGATGAACAACAACAAAGTTATTTGCAAAGCCTGAACACCGCTGCTGATTCGCTTTTGCAAATTATTAATCAGTTATTGGATTTTTCAAAAGTGGAATCCGGCAGTGTGATCCTGGAAAATACGCATTTCGATTTAATTCAGGTATTTGAAAAAATATCGCGTATTTTTGAAGTCAGTGCTTTGCACAGGCGTGTGCGTATTCATTTTGATATAGCACAAGGTGTACCGCAGTTTTTACGTGGCGATGCATCACGACTCAGTCAAATTCTTAATCACTTTATCAATAACGGTTTTCAACATGGCATTACCGACGAAGTTTATGTACAAGTTAATCGTGTTGCCGATAGCAATAAAAATATTTGCTTGCAATTTATTATTGAAGACAAGGGTGTCGGAATTTGTCCGGAAACGCTTGAGAATATACAACAAAAAATCAGTATTTATCGTGATCTGGAATCCAGAGAGCAAACATCCGGTATTCAAATCTGCAATCATCTCATTCAATTAATGCAAGGCCATTTGACTATTGATTCAACGCTTAATCGGGGAACCCGGGTTGAGTTCAGGGTCTATTTCGAACCCAGTCGATTGGGTGAAAAATCAATACTGGAAAAACCGCGCAATTTGCAATCGTTACGTGTATTGGTTGTTGACGACAATAATATTGCACGGACAATTATTGCCAGTACCGCACGTAGTATTCAACTACAGGTTGATGAAACAGATAACGCGCAGACTGCCTGGGATAAAATCTGCAGGGCAGATGTAAGGGGTGAACCCTTTCATTTTATTCTGGTCGATTATCGTATGCCGCAAATGGATGGACTGGAGCTGACATCTCTGGTTAAAAAATCCCACCAATTGCAAAAAATTCCTGTCATTTATCTAATATCTGCACTACAAAGAGATGAAATTTACCAAGCTGCCGATTCCGCACAATTAATTGATGATTACCTGAGTAAGCCAATCAGTGAATCGCGCTTGTTTGAAGCCATCACACAATCGATTATTCAAAATCCAGAACTTGATTTATTAACCAGGTCAAATGATCCCAACACAGACATATCAACCGAACTGGAAAAATTATGTGTGCTGGTTGCAGAAGACAATATTGTCAATCAGCAAGTATTTAAAGGCATTCTGCGCAAGAAAAAAATCCAATATCAAATTGCATCCAACGGTCTGGAAGCAGTGAAAATATTGACGGATAGCCAAACAACATTTGATGCTATTTTAATGGATCTGGAAATGCCGGAAATGAATGGCATCCAGGCAACCGAAATTATTCGTGCGGGTGATATTCACGCCAAGATTCCAATTATTGCAGTTACAGCACAAGCTCTTCGCGGTGATCGTGAACGCTGTATGCTTGCCGGTATGAATGGTTATCTCACCAAACCGGTTAATCCGGAGCTACTCTACCGAACATTGTTTGATATTGTTCGTAGTAAGAAGAAGGAATTTGAAAATGCTAAAACTGATCAATAATCTACCGATTGATACCCAACACATAGAAGAGGGTATAGATAGAAAACAATTAAATTTTCTGCGTCAGCGTTTTTTGCAAATTAACCAGACTCGCTTTGAACGCAGCCTGCAAGCCATGACCGAAAGGCAACAACAATTTCTTAAATTAATTCCCTTATTATTTCATGTGAACCACCCTATGTTGCCGGGTTATATTTCGAATCAGGTTCCTTGCGGTGTATTGCACTACACACCTCAAAAATCCGATATTCAACTGGCAAAAAATTTCGCGCGCACGTTTCATTTCCAAAAAGAAATCAATTTTAAACAAATGGCAATTGAAGCTTTATTTGTTATGGGCAGCCCGGGCAGTATCGCCCAAAATGAAATCAGTGATCTGGATTTATGGATTTGCCATAAAGTTGACCTTTCATCATCACAACATGAAAGCTTGCAGCACAAAGCAGATCTGATTACAGAATGGGCCTCTAAAAACATTCATCTGACCATGCATTGTTTTTTGATGCAAAGTGATGCTTTTCGTACCGAGCCAAACCTTGCATTCAATAGTGAAGCCAGTGGCACAGCACAGTATTATTTATTATTGGATGAGTTTTATCGAACTGCATTATGGTTAGCAGGCAAGGTTCCTCTCTGGTGGTTTGTACCAACAGAAAGAGAAATGGATTACGATTTTTTTGCCAAAACATTACTGGATAAGCGTTTTATTAAAACAGTTGATGTTATTGATTTCGGTGGCATTCCTAATATTCCTGCCGAAGAATATTTAGGTGCAGGTATTTGGCAACTTTATAAAGCCATCGAATCACCTTACAAGTCTGTTTTGAAATTGTTATTGCTGGAAATATATGCCACGCAACGACACTCACCACTTGGTCAACCCTTGGCATTGAATTTCAAACACGCTGTTTATTCAGGTGTTACTGATGCAGACAAACTGGATCCTTATGTCTTCATTTATCAGCGGATAGAAGATTATTTATTATCTGTTAACAATCATGAGCGTCTCGAATTGGCAAGACGTTGTTTTTATTTCAAAGTTAATCGCAATTTATCAAAGGACTTACGTAAATCCTGGCAAACAGACTTACTTAACAATATGGTGAATGCATGGCTCTGGGATTCGCCAAAACTGCAACAATTAGATAATCGCCCGGAATGGAAAGCGGATCTGGTCGTTGAGGAACATAAATTATTGGTTAATGAATTAAGTCATTCCTATCAACTGTTAAATGATCTGCATAATCAACTGGGAATAAATGCTGCTATTAGTCGTGATCAACTTACCATTCTCGGTCGTAAACTTTATGCAGCATTTGAGCGACGTGCAGGAAAAGTCAATTATATTAACCCCGGTATTTCATCAAATCTGACAGAGGCCGAATTATTTTTTGTACAACAACATGAAAACAGCGGATCATGGTCTGTAACCAATCTTGATCCCAAACTACATAATACCGATCAAAGACTTAAACATTCGTCACAATTAATTGAGTTATTATTCTGGTGTTATGTGAATCGATTAATTGATCAGTCAACCCGTTTACATTTCAGTTCACATCAATTTCGTGTCAATTTTTCACAACATCAATTACTCACCAGCATTAAACAATGGTTACCCGAAAAACATGCAGGGATTGATCATCAAGCGTTTCATGCACCCGCTTACATTACGCAGTTTTTGATTATCGCCAACTTCGGTATTGACCCCCAATCCGAGTTACAAAAAAAGGGGCTGCATTTAATCAGCAATCGCAATGATGCCCTGGGCTATAGTGGATTCAAAGAAAATCTGGTTCATAATCTTGAGTGCATTTATATCAACTCATGGGGCGAAATTATTTGTCGTCATTTTGAGCGGGATGCATTGGTCCAACTCATGCAATATTATTTGCAACTGATAGGCAAACAAGGATTCAGCTTTCCCATTATGCATTTTCGCTGTTTCAATACAGGTAAAGGTAATTTGATTGCACAACGGCTTGAAGAATTATGGAAACAATTTCATTTTTGTTTTTTTGCGTCATCACAATCAAACCCACGATTTCTATTTGAATTAGCCGATGAGTTTATTATTATCGACTCGCCACTAACCAATCAGCAACCCGTTTTTCGAACACCTTCTCTTACCCAGCTATTAAAACATCTGGGATTACCCAGATCAAAACCCGGAAAATTATTTATAGATCCTTTTGCTCTTCGCAAAACACCTGTTGCGCAAATACTGCAGCTCTATTCAACAAACGCGGTACAACTTTTTTATCAAATACACCATCAACATGCCGATGTGTACTTATTAGATGACAAAGGATCACTTTCTTTTCATTCATGCCCATTCTACTCACTGGCAAGTTTACTGCGCCCTCTATGTTATTTTTTGCAAGTTCTAATGAATAAACTGGAATTCGAAGTAGATAACACCCACAACTTACCCACACTGGGTTGCTATGAAATTCTGGCTAAACATTCGCAACTCAAATCTGAACAATCGGATTGGCGAATAGAATCAAGAAATATTGAGGTTCAATACAAGCAATTGCCGCAATTCAGCATTAAAGTGTTTGTTGAGCTTGATGAAAATAGCCACACCCGTTATTTGATCTATTGTAATGAACAGGAATTTTCAACCTATCTTCATGGAGAATCTATATTCAATCAGGTTGCTGCTTATATTAAACAACACCGTAAAGCTGGTGATGTTTACCCATGTTACATCACCGATCTGGATATCTCTCACCACAACCCCCAACAGGGTTTACAGTTAATTGAATTTTGGCAAATGAAAATGGAATTGGAAGAAAAGATCAACAGAGCATTTCGTTTACTGTAATGCAGTGCTAACTTTTACTGGAAGGGTCTGTATAACGAATATGTTCAGGCAACCTTGTCCTTGAACTTTGAACGCACAAACGAATTACATATTGCCAATAAAGTTTGACGTGTTTCAGAGTCCTCTATTTTCCATGCTTCATCCAGAGCTTCTTCAAAACGCTGTTGCAAACACAGACGCCTTACCTGACGAATAATTTCAATATCGTGTTCAATCAATGACATACACACCTCCTATTGGCGCTGGAACCTGCCTCTGGCGCTACTTACTGCTGAGCATTGTGACTACTATAGAACAATACTTGACCCCTGATACACTAGCGAAAATCTGTATTATTTGTAGGAAAAAGCTCACAAAACAAAGGACGGGATTTTGCGTGCCACCTATGAATTAATTTTGAATATCAAAAGTGGATTTGCTAATAGCCTGTAGGCGAAAAATGCATGAAATCTTTTTGTTGACCCTTTATTTCACCGCCCCATAAAAACCCCTGCTGCTTAAAAAGCCTGACTGTGATTGAATCAGATGTCCAGCTTGCGGGGTTGGCTGGATCCCATGGCCCACCTTTGATAAGGCGACATTTGGAACTCCACTGCATGCAGTTGTCGTACAGTCCATTTTGGTCAGTATTGATATCGATTGCCACACCAAAGGAATGATTGCTGAATTGCGTACGATTTCCCTGGGCATCAACATTGCCGCGTGTCATACCCACTCTGTAACCCACAACATTGTGAATAGGTTGGCCTTGTTCAATTAATTGTATAAGGACTGATTTGATTTTAGGCGCAACTTTTTTACAAACTTTAAATTCGTTTAATCCAGGTAATCGAATAATCTCCTGATCTTCTTCACATAAACTACAACCGGAAACCATATCAATCTCAGCGGTCGATAATTCACTTCTCAACTTATTGACCTTTTTAATTTCGACAGCTTTTCGTAAATTTACATTCCATTTGTAAGTGGAATAATGACAACTTTGTGAAGCAATATCGGCTCGTGCAACACAGGTAAATGCCATCAAGCACAAGCCAGAAATTAAAGAATAGCGTTTCACAATATCCAATTACCAGTAAAACGAAGCCAAACCAAAAGCACTGACAAAGAGTAGTGCACTGCCAATCACCCGGTAAAAAACTACCGGATCTGCCTTGAGTAAACGCGCATGAAATTTCAAACCAAAATAGTGTCCAATTGCTGTAGCAGGCAACAACCACACATGAGCCTCCAACTGTAAATCAATGCCTGCAATTAGAAATGCACACATTTTGATACTGACTAAAATAAACCAAAGAACGAACAAAGTATCGCGCAATTTTTCGCGTGCGACATGCACCATATACACCGTCATAATCAGCGGTGCACCAATCAAAGACGTGCCACTGATATAAGCACCAAGCGAGAGAAAAATTCCATCGCTCAAGGGGTGCGAACTCTTAAAAGGCTTATTAAAAATATAGGTAAGCGAGTAAACCGAGATAATGCTGAAAATTATCCCACTCATAATGTTCGCGGGGATAGTTAACAAACCCGCCACACCAATAAGCTTGGGAATAATCATAATCTTCATGGACTTTTTAATATACGCCCAATCAACCGTTGAATTTTTTTCCATGGATTGTTCTGAAGATTTTCGATTATTTTGCCAAACCGTCAGTGTAGAAAAAACCAACAAGTGAACCGCAATTATCGGTAAATAAACCAAAGGCCGGTCATCAACCAACAGCAACAAAGGTAAAGACATCATTGCACCACCAAACCCCAATCCGGTGCGAACAAACCCGCTCCAGACAAAGATTAAAAATATGAGTGCTAATTGAAG
>CAMLML010000129.1 GCA_946481095.1 uncultured Cellvibrio sp. | reverse complement strand
TGTCGTTAATCAAACTTACGATATCACCGATCTCTTGTGACGATTCACCGAGGCGTTTAATACGTTTGGAAGTATCCTGGATCTGTTCACGGATGGTATCCATCCCGTGGATAGTGTTCTGTACCACTTTGGCGCCGTTACCGGCGATAGATACCGCTCTTTCCGCTACCGCTGCTGATTCGGCGGCGTTGGCCGATACCTGGTCAATGGTCACGGCCATTTCGTTTACCGCGGCAGATGCACCGGCGATTTCTTGCGCCTGGTGTTCAGATGCTTCAGCGAGATGCAATGCAGTTTGCTGGGTTTCTTGCGCCGCCGCCGATACGTTTACCGCGGTTTCGTTGATTCGCGCAACCAGAATACGCAGCTGGTCGATGGTGAAGTTGATAGAGTCCGCGATCGCACCGGTGAAGTCCTCGGTTACGGTGGCGGTGGTGGTCAGGTCACCGTCCGCGAGGTCGGCCAGTTCGTCGAGCAGACGCAAAATCGCAGTCTGGTTACGTTCGTTGGTTTCGGCGTTTTCGTTAGCGCGTTGACGTGCACCGCGATACATCAACAAACCGATCACAAACAGTGACAGGGCGGCAACGCTCGCAAAGGCAATTACCAGCATGTTGTTGATAGTACGTGTGCCCGGCATATTTGACAGTTTATCCGTGATACTGGCCAGAGCTTGCAGCAGTTGTGGTGTATCGGTTAACAGGGCCTCACTCGCTTGACGGGTACGGAACAGGGTTTTGGATCCGCTCACCATTTCCTGAATTGATTTGTTTACACCGTCAAACATGCTGGTGATCTGCTCCAGAGATGAGCGTGCCTGGGTATCTGTTACACGGGAGATTTGCAGTACGGGGTCACCACTCTTCATACCTTCCAACACTCGCGAATAATAGTTGGCATCGAGGTTGAACTGGTCGGCAGCGGTACCTGCATCAGAGTCACCGCGCAGCATCTTATCCACGTTTCGCCCGATACGTTCCGCTCTCCAGGATTGCATTTGCGCCTGGTTCACCTGATCAGCGGGTGCTTCCGCTTCAAGCAGTACATCCACGATGTTGTTGTGTTCGGCCTGCAGTGTTGGCAGGTTGTCGTTCAGTGTTTTTCCAACGTTGTTCAGGTTAACGATCAGATCCTTGTTATCGATAATATCCTGGGCGTTTTTCCTAGCTCTGGCCCAAACCGATTCATAGTTAGCCATTTCCGCAGACAGTGACTGCTTGGTCGCCTCGTCAGCTTTGCGGATGGAATCCCAGGTGCTTCCCATGATGGCAACCACGCTGGTTAATTCCCCGAATGCTTTCTCATCACCGGACGTTGCGTCCCGTGACAAGCCCGTAAGACGGTAGGCCTGTGCCCGCAAGTCCGCTACCTGTGCCAGATAGGTCTGATCCTTACTGACGTTTTGCTGCACTATCACGAAGCACGCGACAGCAGCGATGGCGGAAGCGACAGCCAAGAATATCGCAATCACCATAGTGGGATTGGACTTGCCTGCACTGAATTTGTTATCGGTTTTCATCTACACACTCCTGAACCAGCACACGATGTTTTTTCTTGTCTGCAGAAAACTGCAGGTTAATCCGGGTTAAGTTTTTGCCGCATTGGTAAAACGAAGATCTTCAGCGAGTAAGGCCGGACGAAAAACCGACCACACTTCACCTCCCTGAGCATAGCTACCTGTGACAAAAGGTTGGATCGAATCCGCAATTTTGCCAGGCTGATAACTGTATTCATCCATTGGAAAGTGTTGCATTCCCAGCACCTCATCGACGATCAGGCCTGAGTAGAGCACATCAGTCTCCAGTATTAATACTCGACGCTGCTTGCGTGAACCCAACAAGCGGTCACCAAAAAAGACACCCATATCAAACAGGGGCAGCAAGCGTCCGCGAACGTTGGCAACTCCTTTAACCCAGGGTTGAACACCGGGTAAATGGGTATAGCTGGGTACTTCAAGCATTTCAGAGACCTCACCCATGGGGGAAACAAAACGACTTCCCATGAGTGAAAAACCTATTCCGCTCCACTGTGGGCGAATATCTGCCTGGGCGGGCAAGCCCCGAGCTGCAGCCCGGCTTTGTTGAGCCAGGGTTACAAGAGCTTCGAAGGCCGATTCTGCTACTGACATAAGACTTTCCATCACCGTCGGGCAAGAGTCACAAGACTGTCCCGTTCAACCTGTATTTTTATCAATTTATTTGAGTACTTCAGCCATGGTCGCCATTAACAGGGCAGGATCAATCGGCTTGGATAAATAAGCTTTGGCACCCTGACGCATTCCCCATACCCTGTCTGTTTGTTGATCTTTGGTAGTTACCATTATCACGGGGATGTGAGCTGTTTCAGGCGTTTTGGTCAGCTGTCGCGTTGCCTGAAAACCATTCAAGCCAGGCATTACCACGTCCATCAGTACCAAATCCGGCAATTCTTTTTTCGCCAGGGCAATACCGGCTTCGGCATTGTCGGCAGTTACAACTGCGTGCCCGTTTTTTTCCAGAATACTGGTCAATTTGTAGGTTTCAGTGGGCGAATCATCAATAATCAATACACGAGCCATAATCACTCCAAAGGACATTAACGCATTTAACAGGATGCGTCCCTAACTGTGCCATCGGGATGTTTCCTACATCCTCGAATTAACTCAAGAGGCTTTTCACTCAAGAGGCTTTCAAATGAGGAACATGGGCCTCGATTGCACCCAGCAACTCACTTTTGCTGAAAGGTTTGGTGAGGTATTGATCCGATCCCACAATACGCCCTTTGGCCTTGTCAAAAAGCCCGTCTTTACTGGATAACATAATGACCGGTGTCGTCTTGAATTCGCTGTTGTTTTTGATCAGCGCACAGGTTTGGTAACCATCAAGTCGTGGCATCATGATGTCCACAAAAATAATGTCGGGGCGGGTATCGGCAATTTTTGCCAGGGCATCAAAACCATCAGTTGCGGTTATAACCATGCAACCGGCTTTTTTGAGTAGGGTTTCGGCGGTGCGACGGATGGTTTTACTGTCGTCGATGACCATCACTTTGAGACTTTCGTAAGTTACTTCCATACACTGACCTTGCATTCTTCATCAGGGTTGATTGTCGGTTTTTTTTAGGTGTATCAAAACCGACGGAGGTGTTCAGTCGGTTATAAATCTGCTGATAGTAACTGCCAGATTTAGTTATAACAAACTTTTAACACAGTTTTTAAGGTTTCGCCATAAGCTTTTGAATATATGAGCAATCTGTTCGTCTTGAATAATTTTTAGTACAGAATATTCTGTGACGCCTGTTCTTGCTTTCAATTGCATCTGGTCTTAAGGTTGCGCAGTTTCCACATTCGTAAATGAGCATCTCCTATGTCTATTTCCCTCGGTGTGGTGATGGATCCCATCGCCGACATCAAGTACCACAAAGACACCACCCTCGCACTTTTGCTGGCTGCCCAGGCTCAGGGCTGGCGACTTTACTACATGGAACAGGCGGATTTGTACCTCCGGCAATCAGAGGCTTATGCCAATGTCCGCAACCTTACAGTGAAGGATAGTCCAGATTCCTGGTTTCATCTTGGAATTAGCCAAGAAATTAAATTAGGGGATCTGGATGTGATCCTGATGCGCAAGGATCCACCCTTTGACAATGAATATATTTACAGCACTTATATTCTTGAAGCCGCACAAAAACAGGGTGCTCTGGTGGTTAATGATCCTCGTAGCCTGCGCGATTGCAATGAAAAAATCTTTGCCACCCAATTTCCGCAGTGTTGCCCGCCGCTGTTGGTGTCGCGCGATATGCTGTCTTTGCGGGAGTTTCATCAGCAGTATGGCGATGTTATCTACAAGCCACTTGATGGTATGGGTGGCAGCCGGATTTTTCGTTGTCGGCATGACGATCCCAATTTGGGGGTGATATTGGAAACCCTGACTAATTCGGGTCAGCAAACCATCATGGCTCAACGCTATATCCCGGAAATATCCGAAGGTGATAAACGTATACTGGTGGTGGATGGTGAGCCTGTCCCCTATTGTCTTGCACGCATTCCAGCCAAGGGAGAAACCCGTGGTAATCTGGCGGCTGGTGGCAGGGGAGTTGCACAGCCACTGATGTCACAGGATTATTGGATAGTTGAACAGGTAGCACCTGTGTTGAAAGAAAAGGGGCTGTTGTTTGTGGGGCTGGATGTAATCGGGGACTATCTGACGGAAATTAATGTCACCAGTCCTACCTGCGCCCGTGAAATCGATAAAGCCTATAACACCGATATAGGCGGTCGCTTGATCAAAGCCATTAAAAAGCGTTTGCAGAGCAAATAATTTGTGAGTAGAAACAGGCCACAAGAAAAAATTACGGAAACTGCGGCAACACAAACTGCAGTTGATAAGCCATTAAAAGTGGATGCAGGCGATCGCTTGGTATTTACTTTGTTTGTTGCTGTGGTAGTGCACGCATTTTTGATATTGAAAATTGGATTTACATTGCCTGAACCCGATAAAACTTCACACACAATCGACATCACCCTGGCAACCCATAAAGATGCATTGACTCCGGAACAAGCTGACTTTTTGGCGCAACATAATCAGGAAGCCAGTGGCACTATTGATGAAGCCAAACAACTGACAACAGACCAACGGGCACAATTCGCCGATGCGCAAATTCGCAAGGTGAATCCTGTTCCCCAACAACAAAAAGCAGCCGATAAAGCGGATAAGCAAAAAATTGTGGTGACAACAAAGTCCACGACTGACAACAAAGTCAGCAAGCAAAAAAATCCTGACCCCGATATACAGGAAGAAAAAATTGAGGGAGCAAAAGAAGAACAATTATTGGAAGTCGATGATCTTGCCAGTTTGCAGGCAAAACTGGATAAGCAGCGCCAGGAATATGCAAAGCGTCCGCGTATTCGTACCTTGACTTCGGTATCCACCAAAGCGACTTATGATGCAAAATATCTGCATGACTGGAGTACCAAAATTGAGCAGGTCGGCAATCGCAATTATCCGCGTGAAGCGCTGAATCGTCGTATTACGGGTCAATTAAGATTATCAGTGACCATTAATCCGGATGGTTCGGTTTTTGAAGTGAAAGTGATGCAGTCATCCGGTAAGCGTTTATTGGATGATGCCGCCAGACAAATAGTGCGTCTGGCGGCGCCCTATGCACCCTTTCCTGCAGAAATTCGTAAACATGCCGATAGATTGCAAATCATCCGTACCTGGAATTTTGAAATTACCGGTAAGGAAAGTTCGATTACCACAACAGCAAATTAATTTTATGAATCATGATCTGGATTTTTTAACGCAAATAGAAGAATTGACGCCAGGCAGTTTGCGCGATCATTTTTTGATTGCCATGCCCGGAATGGCCGATCCTTCGTTTTCACACACAGTAACTTACATTTGTGAACACAGTGATAAAGGTGCTATGGGTGTTGTGATTAATACCGCGACGCCAATGCAATTAAAAGAAATTTTTGCACAAATGCAATTGGAAGATAATGCCAGTTACGGCGAGCAAATTGTGATGGCGGGTGGGCCGGTACAGCCTGAACGTGGATTTGTGTTGCACTCAAGTGAAACACAGTGGCAAACCACCTTGAAAGTGTCAGATGAAATCAGTTTGACCGTATCGCGCGATATTATTGCTGCAATGGCAGAAGGCAACGGGCCGCAGGATTTTTTAATTTCCCTGGGTTATGCCGGTTGGGGCGAAGGTCAATTGGAATCTGAAATTGCGGCCAATTCCTGGCTAACCGTTCCTGCAGACAAAAATATTATTTTTCATACACCCGTGGACAAACGTTGGGCACAAGCAGCCCGTTCTCTTGGCATTGATTTGCAATTAATGTCGGGTTCTGCCGGGCATGCCTGATACAAAAAATATCACCCGATTAATCGCGTTTGATTACGGCACCAAAAATATTGGTGTCGCCTCCGCACAAACCATCACCAAAACTGCCAGTAGCTTGCCCGGATTAAAAGCTAAAGACGGCATACCCGATTGGAATCAGATCGAAAAATTATTGCAAGAATTCAAACCTGATTTGGTGCTGGTTGGTTTGCCACTCAATATGGATGGCAGTGAAAGCGAACTCAGTGTTCGCGCCAAAAAATTTGCTAATCGAATTCATGGACGTTTCGGCGTAAAAGTTGAAATGATTGATGAGCGACTAACCAGCTTTGCCGCAAAAGGCGAAGTTATCGAGCAAAAAGGTTCACGCGATTATAAAAATAATCCCGTGGATTCAATTGCGGCGAGAATTTTGTTGGAAGATTGGTTGGCAAATGTGTAGGTTGGAAGAGCGCAGCGACTTCCGACAATTTATTTTAAATTAAAAATAAAAATTTCGGTAGTAGGTTC
>CAMLML010000128.1 GCA_946481095.1 uncultured Cellvibrio sp. | reverse complement strand
CCCTCTCCCATCAAGGGAGAGGGAGCAGATCTCCGCATGAACAATATTTTCTTTTTACTGACTATTTTTGAAGATGGCACATTCTGTTCCCTCTCCCCTTGTGGGAGAGGGTTAGGGAGAGGGGAAAAATGAACTTCCAACCCATCAAATCCGCTGCAATCACCGCACTCAAAAAAAATCTGAAACCTGGATTAGTGTTACAGACTTTTGCAGGCATTATGGTTTCGCTGTATTTTTTTGTGCCTGCAGCCAAACCGGTGTTCAATTTATTTGCCGAACTGAAACAGGAACAAGGTTGGGTGTACTCTGCGGTAGCGACATCAATTTTTGGTGGTTTGATACCATTTCTTTATTTGTACTTCTCGCGCAGTTTTAAACCGGAACAACCAATTAAATTGTTGTTTTTGTTTTATGTTTTGTTCTGGGCAGTTAAAGGTGTTGAGGTTGACTACTTCTATCAGTTTCAAGGTTACTTGTTCGGCAATGAATCCAACTTTCAAACTCTCGCTACCAAAGTGTTGATAGACCAGTTTATCTACAGCGCATTTTGGGCTGCACCGATGAGTTCTATTGTTTATCTTTGGATTGAAAATAATTTCAAATGGAAAGCAACACGCCAGAATATGGATCACCAGTTTTTATCAGTCACTCTCCCGGCCAATATTATCTCCAACTGGATAGTCTGGTTACCTGCTGTTAGTTTTGTCTATTGCATGCCATCGGATTTACAAATCCCTTTGTTTAATCTGGTGTTGTGTTTTTGGGTGTTGATATTGGCGGTGTTGAACAGGAAGTGATTAAAGCTTTTTGCGCAGCATTATAATCACATCTTCTACCTCGGGCCTAACCCCCCGCCACAAATAAAACGCCTCAGCTGCCTGATTCACCAACATCCCCAAGCCATCCGCAATGTGAGCAGCATTATTTTGTTGCGCCCATTTTAAAAACACAGTGGGTTCTGCGCTGTACATCATGTCGTAGCAACATGCTGTTGATGACAGTATTTTTTCTGGTAGTGGTGGTAAGTCACCCTGTAGGCTGGCGGATGTTCCATTGATAATTAAATCAAATTCTTTTCCAGATAATTGTGCGTATTCAGTAGCGTTAATTTTTTTTGTTTGAAAATGATTAACCAGTTCTTCGGCTTTGCTGAGTGTGCGATTGGCAATCGTGATCATGGCAGGGGCTTGATCCAATAGGGGTTGTAATATGCCTCTCACAGCACCACCAGCGCCGAGGACCAATATTTTTTTATCTGCGATTTTCCAATTCATGCTGAGCATATCCTTAACCATGCCGATACCGTCAGTGTTGTCACCTAATAGTTTTCCGTTGGATTGTTTGGCAATAAAATTGATTGCGCCTGCAATTTTGGCGCGAGGTGTTAATTCGTTAACCAGATTAAACGCGTCGATTTTAAAAGGAACGGTAATATTCAAACCCTTTCCATTTGGATTTGCGAAAAATTTTTTGACAGATTCAGCAAATGTATCCAGTGGAATTAATTCCTTGGTGTACTGTAAATCCTGCGCTGTTTGCCTGGCAAATTCAGCGTGAATAATAGGTGATTTACTTTGTGCAATCGGGTTGCCAAATACAGCGTAGAGGTCGGTCACTTTTCTCTCCAAAATTAAATCCAGTCGCGCGAAGGTAAAAAATCGGTGTAGAGTTTGGCTTCGGGGCTTCCGGTTTCCGGTTGCCAGTTGTATTGCCATTTCACCAGGGGTGGCATGGACATTAAAATGGATTCTGTACGTCCACCGGTTTGCAAGCCAAATAAAGTGCCGCGATCATAAACCAAATTGAATTCGACATAACGGCCGCGACGATATAATTGGAATTCGCGTTCGCGCTCACCATAAGTTGAATTTTTTCTGGCAGCGACTATGGGCTGATAAGCTTTTATGTAACTGTCACCTACTGCTCGCATAAGTGAAAAACTGTGATCAAAACTTTCTGCGTTGTAATCATCAAAAAATAATCCGCCAATACCGCGTGCTTCATTGCGATGCTTTAAATAAAAATAGTCGTCACACCATTTTTTAAATCCCGGATAAATATGTTGGCCGAGAGGGTCGCAGGCATTTTTTGCGGTTTGATGCCAGTGTTTGCAGTCTTCGATATTTCCGTAATAAGGCGTTAGATCATAACCACCACCAAACCACCAAACAGGAGCGGCGCCGTCTTTTTCAGCGATAAAAAATCTGACATTGGCATGACTGGTTGGTATGTAGGGATTGTGTGGATGAATTACCAGGGATACTCCCATAGCTTCAAATTTTCGCCCTGCCAACTCCGGTCTATGTGCAGTAGCAGATGCAGGCATCTGTGTTCCAAAAACATGAGAAAAATTTACACCACCTTTTTCAATGACTGCACCGTTTTCAATGACTCGTGAACGACCGCCGCCACCTTCTGATCTCTGCCAGGAATCTTCCAGAAATTTCGCTTTGCCATCTTCCTGCTCAAGTGCAGTGCAAATGGTGTTTTGTAATTCAAGTAAATAATTTTTTACGGCGAGTTTTTCAGGCTGTGGCATAACTTGTATCTCATGTGTTTCAATTTTCGTTTGAAATAAATTATTTTTTCTTGCGCAATTTAGTTCCCTCCCCTGCCAAGGGGAGGGTTAGGGTGGGTAAGGGATCTCGATTAGAAATCCTTACCCCCTCCTAGCCTCCCCCTTGGCAGGGGGAGGGATCAAAAGCACAAAAAAATCAATCAAGTTGCTCGAATAATATTTCCAGTTAATAAATCGCGTATTTCTGTCGGATTTTTATTTCCGCCCAAATTACCCGTAACAATGGCATCCAGTTGTGTTGGAAAATATTTGTGTACTTGATGTATGGTTTTTGCCGGTAATTGGGTACTTGGATTGCACGAGGTTGACACTATGGGTTTGCCTGCTGCTTTCGCTAATGCGGCGGCGATTGGATGTTTGGTAACACGCAATGCAAAAGCAGGATATTGACCGCAGATCCACTCGGGGATTTTTTTCTTAATAGAACCGGTATTTGGAATTAACCAGGTCACAGGGCCTGGCCAGCTGGCTTTTAATGTTGCGATTTGTTCAGGTGATAAGTGCGCGAGTAATTCTTCTACTTGTGCAAAATCGGCTGCTAATAAAATCACACCTTTGTGTAACGGGCGTTGTTTGATTTGTAACAAACGATCAACTGCGCGTGGATTAAATGGGTCACAGCCCAGTCCCCAAACTGATTCTGTTGGATAAGCCACTATGCCGCCCGACTTAATCACCGAGGCGCCAATACGAATTCGTGGATGCAATATCCAGGGATTTGATGCATTCATCTTGGTAACCGAAATTAACAATTATTTTCGGTTCGCAGTTTAACAGACTCGCTGGTAACTTCCGCCCAGTGATTCAATTTTTCCTGACAGTTCCAACAGCGTCAATTGGGTAATTAATTGATTAACGGGTAGTTCTGTTCGTTCAATCAACGCATCCAGTGTCACCGGATCATAACCCATAGCATTGAAAACCTTGTCGGTATCGCTACTGCTTTCAGGAATTAAATCTGTCGATTTTGCGGTTGTTTTTTCCGGTGAAGATAAATCCAGTTTTTGTTGTGCTTCTTGCCATTTGAAGCTCATCAAACCATTTAATTGATCGAGAATATCCTGTGCGGTTTCTACCAGAGTTGCGCCCTGTCGAATTAATTGGTGACAACCTTTTGCCAATGGATTGTGAATTGAACCGGGGATTGCAAACACTTCACGATTTTGTTCCAGTGCTAGCCGGGCCGTAATTAAGGATCCACTTTGCAGTGCTGCTTCAACCACCAATGTTCCAAGGCTCAATCCGCTGATAATGCGATTACGCTGTGGAAAATTACCGGCATAGGAGCCTGTACCTAATGGAAATTCACCGACCAGAGCACCGCCTTTTTCGATAATTTCTTGTGCCAGAGCTCTGTGGCGAGCGGGGTAAATTCGGTCAACTGCCGTGCCCATCACTGCAATGGTTTTTCCCCATGCTGCCAGAGTGCCTCTATGTGCTGCACCATCAACTCCCAAAGCCAGGCCGCTGGTAATCGCAAAGCCCTGACTTGCCAGATAATGTGCAAATCGTTCGGCATTTTCGCTGCCTCCACTGCTGGGATTGCGGCTACCGACAATCGCAATTTGCGGCAAATTCAAACAGTTCAAATTTCCTCGCACAAATAAAAAAGGAGGCGGGTTGGTGATTTGTCGCAACAGTTCCGGATAATCCGCTTCTTCAAATTTTAGCAAGCGAATGTCGGATTGATCGCCAATCCGTTCTATATCAGCCAAGACCAATTGGGTGATCGGGTGGGATTCTGGGTGTTGTTGAAATGCTTTTACGGCATCCAGGGCAGCAGGTTTTAAAATATTTTGCAGATGAGCCAAAGGCGCTTGCAGGGTTTGTTCGGCTGAACCGAATGCATCCAATAGGCGCCAGTAAATACCGGCGCCAGTTTCGGGCAAACGTTGCAGAAAAAGAGGAGCAAAAAGAGCGTGGGAGAGGTTCATAAATCATCCTTGATAGTGTGCAAATAAAAATTATGGGTTTCGGACTTTATCGCCCACAGCAAGAGGGCGATCAGTTTCCAGAACCAGTGCAAAACTCATTTTTTCAAAGGTACGGAAGACCATTAACAGTCCTGCACGTTCGTCGGGCAGCGCAACTTTATCACCTTTAACTCTGTCTGCCACCACTTCGCCAGTTTTGTAGATTGCCAGCACATTGCCAACCTGCAAGCCTTCTCTCTCTCCTCTGTTCAGGAAAACAACATCCAGCTTGCCTATTTGGGTCACACCTTTTTCAACCCCTATGATCAAACCGGAAATATCGGCATCAGGTGCTGAGGGTTCAAATATGGCGGTTAACACTTCGTTATCACTGGGCAACAGACGATCGCCAGGGCGAATTTCCTCATAAGAGCGAGCAACATTCAGGGTGGCTATATCGTTAGCAACAGTAACTACGTTCACATTACCTACGCCCTGGGCATGAACACCCAATAGTTCGCGCGTGACCGGGTCTATTACGGCTTCTCCTTTGCGATAAACACCATAGGCGGTAATGCTATCGCCAAAATTTCCTCTGGCGTAGGCAGCATCGCCTTCACCCACAATTAAATGCTGTTGGGAGCCCTGCAGAATATAAGCTGCCGATTCCAGATCGCCGGGATTAACAATCCGGCTGCGGGACAGGAATGGGTCAATTTCTTCCAGCGGAATAGTCGTAATCGCGTCTTCAATTCGTTGGGAGCGAACTTGTGGACTTAATCGATCAGTACCATTAATTGCGCTTCTGTCGCCTGGAGCAAGTTTGGTGGTGCGTTCAAGAGTGAGTCGCGGCTCGCCTTCACGATATACCAGGCGGATCAAGTCACCTGGGTAAATCCAATGAGGGTCTTCAATTTGCGGGTTAATTTCCCAGATTTCTGGCCAGAGCCAGGGTTTTGAAAGAAAAGTGCCGGAAATATCCCAGAGGGTATCGCCTTTTTTTACTACATATTCGTTAGGGTGATCCATACGAAGGACTGTGCCTGTGGTGCGTACCACCTCTTCAGCCCAAGCAAAAATACTGATTAACGACACAGTCACGACAGCAAAAAATAGTTTTTTCATAAAAACCGATCCCGTTTTATTCGGCTCTGGAACAGTTAGATGTATATAATAGTCGAGAAAATCCAAATCTGCTTGAAATTGATGAGGAGAAATCCTGCTAGATCATCATGTTAGCAGCCAGAATTACCTTTTTACTAGAAGTTTGTCACAAACACCATGGCCTTATTACCTATACTCGAATTTCCAGACCCCCGCCTGCGCACTGTTGCGAAACCTGTTGCCCAAGTGGATGACTCTATTCGTCAACTTGTGAAAGATATGTTCGAAACCATGTACGACGCTCCCGGAATAGGCTTGGCGGCGACACAAGTGAATGTGCATCAACGTGTGGTGGTGATTGATGTCAGCGAAGAAAAAAATCAGCCACAGGTGTTTATTAATCCGGAAGTTGAAGTTTTGGATGACACCAGTTGTGAGTACGATGAAGGCTGTCTATCGGTTCCGGGTTTTTACGAAACAGTGATTCGTCCTGCCAAAATTCGTGTGAAAGCACTTAACGAAAAAGGCGAAGAGTTTACGCTGGAGCCAGAAGGGTTATTGGCGACTTGCATTCAACATGAGCTTGATCATTTGAATGGAAAATTATTTGTTGATCATATTTCTCCTTTCAAGCGCTCACGTATTCGCAGCAAGCTTGAGAAAAAACACAAGGCCGAAAAATAAATGCCTTTGAAGATTATTTTTGCAGGCACTCCGGATTTCGCTGCTGCACATTTACAAGCATTGCTTGATACTCCGCACAAAATATTAGCCGTTTACACACAACCGGATAGGCCTGCAGGCCGTGGCAAAAAACTAACAGCCAGTCCGGTTAAAGAGCTTGCGCTCGCGAAAGAAATTCCTGTGTATCAACCATTAAATTTTAAAACCGAA
>CAMLML010000127.1 GCA_946481095.1 uncultured Cellvibrio sp. | reverse complement strand
ATTAACCGGATCATTTCCCACATAACATCCGCCTGCGTGAAAATCCTACCGCTAATCCCTCACAACCCAAGCCGCTCAACGCTTTCAACTGGGCGCAGCCTAGCATGAAGCCACAATTTTTGTACACAGACCCCAAGGCACTTTTTTATGTTCAGGATGAACGGTATATCGCGGGCGCATGGATGCGCAGGAGCGTACCAAAGCCCGGTTTTTGCTTTGCATTAAGCGGCGTTGCATTGTTGATTTTTGCGCTGCACGCGACCCGCGTGTGCAAAGTAAAAAGCGGGCCACGTGCGGCGGTTTTATGTTGATTGAGAGGAGATTTCATTCCGCACGTAGTGCACAGTGTTTAATGAGTGCGAGGTTTTTTGGCGGCTAAAATAAAAAATAATTTGATTGCGCGGCGGTATTGCGTGATGGAGAGATGAGCTTGACCCGCGCGCATTTTCATTGTTGCAACGAAGTGCACCAGGTAAAGTTTTTGGCCTTGCAGCTTGCTGCAACCTTAAAGCGCAAGCGGCATTTAACATAGCGTAAATTATGCGGCGCGTGAGCGCGGACAGTGGCTTGGTTTGCGTTGCGGATTTTATGATGATGTAAATATTTTGTGATGTTGTTTCGCTGCCAACCGCATAGCAACGCTAACCAAACACTGCGCATAATTCATACGTTATGTTGAATGCTGATTGTGCGGTGCAACCCTAAAGCGTAGGGTGCTTGCTGGAAGGAGGAACGACTGTAAGCAAGGGGTTTGGTAACAGGGAGGGCGGCTAAGCACATGACTGATTGGCGCGATGTTTGGGCTTTTGTTGTTTTGCAAACAGCGTGACAAACAGTGATGTGCGTGCCGCAACCTTATTGATGTATCCGGGTGCGATTAACTATCCGCATCCTCTTCACTTTCCAACTGCAACTGTTCCAGCAATGCGTTTCGATCTTCCAGTTTCGCCGGATGTGTCGCCGTGTGTATCTCCTGCAATTTGCGAATCGATACCTGTGTATAAATTTGTGTAGTCCCCAGATCAGCATGACCGAGCATGGCTTGTATAAAGCGTGTATCTGCGCCATTTTCCAACATGTGTGTGGCCATCGCGTGTCTTAGCAAGTGACAGGCACCCGGTGCATCAATGCCGCCGTTTTTTAAATAGCGTTTTACTTTATCGCCCAGTTTGTTATCGCTAAACGCTTCACCGTAATCATTCAGGAATAACGTCTGATTATGCTCATCAATCACCAGTTGTGGCCTGACATCCTGTAAATACAGTTTTATCCATAACGCCGCACGTGCACCCAGTGGCAACAATCGGTCTTTTCCACCTTTGCCATTTTTTACGTACAAGGTTAATCGTGAGAGCGATATATGGTGTAACTGCAAATTACATAATTCATTGCGTCGAATGCCGGTGCTGTAAAGCACTTCCAGGATAGCTCTGTCACGGATACCACCCGAAGCATTGGTATTCACACTACTCAACAATGTCTCGATTTCTTCCGGTGTTAATACTGTCGGCAATGCAGGACTTTGACGTGGCGCAATCAACTCTGATGCAGGGTTATAGAGTAAATAATTTTCCTGCGTCATCCATTTAAAAAACTGTTTGATGTCACTGATGTAATGATTGCGAGTCCCTGCGGATAAACCATCTCCATTGTCCTGTCGATAATAAAATAAATGCCGCTGATAACTTTCCAGAATCGGTTTTGTAATCTCTTGTGGTGTAGTGATACTGCGTTCTTCACACCAGCCAATAAACCGCCGTAAATTGCTTTCACGGCGCTGTAATGTGCTCGGTGAGTAATTACGCACTAACATGGCTTCGTTATAGCGCAGAAAGTAGGGATAGAATGCGGTGTGTTCAATCGCAATCGGTGCGCGCTTGTGTTTCATGGTGCGTTTGCGTTTTACCGCCATGTGTATGATCTCCGTTTTATTATTATTTTTTACACAGCCAGATGTGCGTTTTCGATTTCAACCAATCCGGTTTTTGTGTAAGCCAGTGACTCCAACGGATTGCGTAATTTTTCAGACTCCAACTTCTGCCCAACTTGATACCAACTTGAGTCCAACTTCTCGCCGTTTAACCCCAACTTCTTTTGATCATAAATATATTTTTTTAATTCTTCGGCATTCACCAGCCCCATTAACAGCGATTGATTTTCGTCAACATCACCGCTGTACAGTAATTCATATTCCATCAACTGGCCGCGACCACCACGGTGGATTAATAAATATTCCATGTCCTCCAATCGCTTGCAGTGGATTTTTAATTGGTTATCGCTCCACTGGATGTGTTCACGGATTTGCTTTCGGGTAAATCTAAAATCGCGTTGTTCAATGCCGTCAGCTTTACAACATTGTTTTACCCATGACTGGATTTCTTTTAATAATTTGCGTGTTTGTGGCGGCAATTCATCCAAGGTTTTACCCAGTACTTCATGCGCTAAACGATTGGCCAGGGCAATATCGTCCGGAGTCACTTCGATATAGTCCAACGCGCCCAGTGTTTTAATTTCACGCTGGTATTGGTGTAAAAGTGCAATGCTATCGATCAGCGTTAAATACTTTTCATGATCACGCCGTGTGCGGGTTTTATCACTCAGGAAGGTTAATTGATCAGCGTAGGGATTGATTACGGCCAGTGGTTTTAACAAGCGCTGCGCGTTCCTATGAAGCTTTAGAATGGCTTCTTTCTGCAATTTGATTTCCAACCCCTGCAAGGTTCTTTTCAAGCGCTGTGCGTGGTGAATCGCTTCGGTTTGTTCGCGTGATTCGTTTACAGTCAGAACAAGACAGCGGTTTAATAATTCTTCATCGATATCAATCGCCGTTGTAGTGAGAAACAACATCACCGGGCCTTCAACTTTATATTCACGGGTAATCAGTTGACCACTCGAATCATCTTTGCCCGTGGATGCAATGGTGACTTCACCTTCACTTTGTAACAGCTTTAACGCATAACTGGCCGTGTGTGCACCTTCTTCTTCACTGATCGCCAGTATTTTATTTTTTAATCGCGTCTCACCCATGTAAAACAAACTCTGGCCTGTCATTGCACTGTATTGAACACGTTCGTCTTCCGGCATGAATGACAACACCGCATCCATCAAACTGCTTTTACCAGCCGCGCTGGAACTCTGAATAACAACAGCCAATGGCCGATCTAATTTGCGCGATACACCCGCCAGATAACCCACTAACTTATTCGTTTCCTCTCCCACTACACCAGCCAAGTTAAAATCAGCCAGAATGCGTTCTGGCAGGTTTTTATCGTGTAATAAATTTAAAGCTGCTTCGCGTTCGTCGTTAGTAATTTGTTGTGTTGCCGATAACGGATTGTCATCCGTGTTTTTCTTTAGTTGCTCTTGCTCCAGGGCAAGCAATAATTTTCCTAAATCCTTTTTAATCACCTCATCCGATAAACCCAACTCAACGCAAGCCTGATTAATAAACACCTGCCGTTGCTTGCTGCTATATAAATCCAACTTGTCGATAAAAAACCCTTCGCCACGTTGTGCATACAACTGAATTTTTAACTGCTCATGATTCGGATTATTTTCCAAACCACGAACACGATACACACGCACCTGATTGCCTTCACCGAAGGTTAAATACAAACCGTCATCACGGGTTTCAAGATTGGAGGTTGAAGTGGGCAATGGTGGAACGGGTGTGGCGATTACATCGAGTGGGTTAACAGCGCGGACAACATCCATTTGTTTTGCAGGTAATTCAGTTTCGGTAGAGTCGTTTATTTCTTTAGCGGCTAAAGGAATAGCAACAGGGACTGTTTTTATTTCCGGCGCTTCACCTTGCCCCAACCATTCCGCTTTTCTAATCACCAATGCCAAACTCTGTTGCGGTGGCGTAACCTTGAGTGCGTACTCATTCGCATCCATACCCTTTGGAAACAAAATCCGGAAAGCATCAATGCCATTTTCGTTTAACAGCTTCGCCACTTTTTCAGCAGCGATATTTCCAGCCTCATCACGATCATACGCAATCAACACACGTTTGATTTTTAATTCAATCAAGGCTTGTAATAGCTCATCGGTAAAACCATTAACACCATAACTGGACGTGACGTTTTTAAAACCCCAACGCCAGAAAGTTAAAGCATCGATTAGCGCTTCACACAGAATCACCTCATCGGCAGGGTTATTTTGCAAATACTCAATGTTAAAAACACCCGCATGATCACCAGGAAGGTACAAGTGATACGCCGTTCCTTCGCGTAAATCATCACGGATTTTGCGACCATAAAGCTGAACAAGGTTTTGTGATTTATCCAATAACGGAATCACCAGCGAACCATTTAAATGTTCATGGCCACTTTCACGATACACACCAATACGCTGTAATTTTTCACGTAATTCCGCACCCGCTTTTCTGTTTTTGTGCGGTAAACGCAATCCCAGGGTGCGATTGGCGTAACCCAGTTGGAAGTGATTGATTAATTCAACATCATGCAAACCGCGTGATTCCAAATAAGCGATGGCTTCCGGTGATTGCAGCAAGGTTTCGTGGTAATAATTCACTACATCACGCAATAACTGCGCATCGTCTGCATCACTGGAAACTGGTGCAGGAAGTTTTGGAACTGTCGCGTGTTTTACTAATTCACCGCAATTGGCAGCTAAAGAAGAAGTGGCCGCACCAATATCATTTTTTAGTAACTCCACCGCGTGCCTGAAACTCACGCCCTGGGTTTTCATAACCCAATCAATCACCGAGCCACCAACACCACAACCAAAGCAATTAAACAAATTGGATTTAGGGGTAATGACACAAGACGGGGTTTTATCCTCATGGAACGGGCAACACACAGCAAAGTCCTTTCCCTGTTTCTGAAGTAGATATCCCTGATTCTCAGCCAATCGCACCAGTGACACCTCAGCCTTGATTCGCTCTATCACCTCATTTGCAAAACGCGCCATAAATCCCCCTTGAGTAAAAAACCTGTCAATAGGCATAGAGTAAAAATAACTCTGTTGCAGGGTACTCTAATTTAGGGTATTGTCAATCGACTATCGGAAATCAGGGGTTACAGTCATGGCACTAGCAACACAATGGATCACGACCATGACTATCGACGAGAAAAGCTTTTATGCCGACATTGGCAAACGTATTGCCCAGATTCGCAAAGCCCAGAACCTGACCCAAACCCAATTGGCAGAACAGTTAGGTATTGCCCAACAAACCATGGCGCATTACGAGGGAGGAAGTTTACGGATTTCAGTCGCCACCCTGCTGGCAGCCGCTGAAGCATTGAATGTGTCAGTGGATGATTTTTTATATGAATCGACCAAGGGCAAAGTAAAACGCGGCCCCGATTCAAAATTACAACAGCAAGTTGAGAAGATTCGCCAACTGCCACGCACCAAACAACAATTTGTGATGGAGATGCTCGATACCGTAATTCAACAGTCGGCGCAATCCTGACAATCGCTAAAAAACAAAAGCCCCGGCCATCCTGACCGGGGTTTAGCTACCGCTTTTTAATTAAAAAATTACAATTTAATGACTTGACTCATGACCACGGGTAGATCGAGGTGCCGAGCATTGATATGCCTTAGGTACAAACTCTAATTGTTTTGGTTTATCGAATAACTCTTCGGGCAAATTAAAATCTTTATACGTGATAAAAGTCGATAATTTTTCACCCGGTTTTACATAAGAGGGACAACCACCAGGACAATAACCAGCATTAAAGTCTTCTACCGGATATTTTTTTCCATCAACCACTAAAAAAACATAATCACTACCTTGATCAATTTTTCCGGCATGGTTAGGCCATTGAGAAGGAGTTAAGCAGTAAGTTTTTTTAGTACTGTTTAAATAAGTCAGTTCTATTTGATGTGCATTAGGATTATCAACAAATTGATACGTGATCGGGGTCAAAGTTGATTTAGTTGCACAACCATCAATACAAAAAATTGCTATTAAAATTAGAGTAATTCGCATCTTAGTACACCAAATCCATTAAATGATCAGGGTTAATATAAGATTGAAATGTGCCTTGTAGCTCATTGAATGAGTCGCGCTCATTGTCACTTGCATGTTTATAGGCTCTTTCACCGTTTGAACCTCTTTGGTCTCTCAATTCAATACCTGTGCTATGTAACGACTCGTGACCAATTGTCCACTTAGACATCCCAGTTGAACCCCAGGCACTTTTATTTTCCAGAACAACATTTACAACACTTTTATTATCTTTAGGAACCCACGCTGCAACACCTGCACTTCGGCCATCGGCAACTGCCTCTGCATTGGTTTTCAGATTAGCTACTTTTCCGTCAGATCCATTGCTTCTTAAACTGGAAGCTCCTGCACGCAGGTTACTGGCTGCGAGACGATGCCCCGATGCAACTTGTCCATTAGCTTCCATTTTGGATGCTTCTTTTTCAAGTTTACCGGCTCGTTTTTCCATATCACCTGCGGCTTTTTGTTGTATTTTGTCGAATTTTTTCCATTCTTTATCCGACCAACCACTACCTCGACCATACATTCCCGTCGGATCAATTTTATTAACCGGATCATTTCCCACATA
>CAMLML010000126.1 GCA_946481095.1 uncultured Cellvibrio sp. | reverse complement strand
CTCGCAAACCCTTTTTCAAGGCCCCCTTGGTGAGGGCGCGCACTATACGAAGATCACTTTAGCTTGGCAATCTTTTTTTGAAATATTTTTTACTTAAGGACAATTTGAAAACACTTCGCCAACTTATTGAACAGAATTGACTTTTTTGCGATCAAACACTGACTGAAACAACCAAATCGCAGGCGCCGAGAGACCGTAAATCACAGCAATCACCAACACCCCCACTTCCTGAAAGCGAATCAGCAAAGCAAACACCAGCACCACCAACAGCAAAAAGCCAAAAGGTACGCGACCGCGGAAATTCACAGACTTAAAACTGGTATAGCGGAAGTTGGACACCATCAACAAACCGGTTAACGCTGTAATCACAGCAACCACATAACTCCAATTTCTATCAGGATTCACATCAAACCAAACCCAAACCACTCCAGTTACAAGAGCTGCCGCTGCCGGACTCGCCAGACCGATGAAATACTTCTTGTCGACAACACCAATCTGCGTATTGAAGCGTGCAAGTCGAAGCGCTGCGCAAGCCATATAGATAAACGCTGCCGCCCAACCCCAACGCCCCATGTCATGCAAAGCCCAGGTAAACACCACCAAAGCAGGCGCAACACCAAAGGAGACCATATCGGCGAGACTGTCATATTGCTCACCAAACGCACTTTGGGTATTGGTCATACGCGCAACGCGACCATCCATACCGTCAAGCAACATGGCTGCAAAAATTGCCAAAGATGCATGGGAGAAATTGCCATTCATTGCACTGACGATTGCATAGAAAGCGCAAAACAAGGCGCCCGTCGTAAACAGATTGGGCAGAAGGTAAACGCCGCGATGACGTGTTTTTTTGCCATCTTCAGACACCTCTTCCACAAAATCACCGAAGGGCAAAGGACCTTCGCTATCGACATCCAATTTTTTATCGTCTTTGTCGTTATTCAATTCTGAACTCATGACTCATCTCACTGTTTTCAGACCACAGTTTTAGGGAAGCGCATTCTACACCCAGACTAAAAAAAAAGCCCCCGCAGGTGCGAGGGCTTTCGATTCACCAAAAAGATTAGTTTTTGGTTTTGTCGATGATTTTGTTGGCTTGAATCCAGGGCATCATCGCACGCAATTTTGCACCTACCACTTCGATTTGGTGAGCTGCGTTGTTACGACGATAAGCTGTCATAGACGCGTAATTGGATTGACCTTCCATTACGAATTTCTTCGCGTATTCGCCGTCCTGAATATCCTTCAGTGCTTGACGCATAGCTTTGCGTGATTCTTCGTTGATCACTTTTGGACCAGTTACATACTCACCGTACTCAGCATTGTTAGAGATGGAGTAGTTCATATTGGCGATACCGCCTTCGTACATCAGGTCAACAATCAACTTCAATTCGTGCAAGCACTCGAAGTAAGCCATTTCCGGTGCGTAACCCGCATCAACCAAAGTCTCGAAACCCGCTTTAACCAACTCAACACAACCACCACACAAAACTGCTTGCTCACCGAACAAATCGGTTTCGGTTTCGTCTTTGAAAGTCGTTTCGATGATGCCGGTACGACCACCACCCACGCCTGACGCGTAAGACAGAGCCACATCTTTAGCTTTACCTGATGCATCCTGATAAATCGCGATCAAATCAGGGATACCGCCACCCTTCACAAACTCTGAACGCACAGTGTGACCTGGTGCTTTTGGCGCAACCATGATCACGTCCAAATCAGCGCGCGGCACAACCTGGTTGTAGTGGATCGCAAAACCGTGAGCGAAAGCCAGACAAGCACCTTTCTTGATGTTTGGCTCGATTTCTTCTTTATACAGCTTGGATTGGAATTCGTCCGGAGTCAGGATCATGACCACATCGGCTTCAGAAACCGCTTCTTTTACATTCTTCACAGTCAAGCCAGCGTTGCGGGCTTTAACAGCAGAAGGAGAAGTCTCGCGCAGCGCAACAACTACGTTTACACCTGAATCTTTCAGGTTGTTGGCGTGGGCGTGACCTTGTGAACCGTAACCGACAATGGCGACTTTTTTGGATTGGATAATAGAAAGATCACAATCTTTATCGTAATAAACGTGCATGGCTAACTCCTGATAATTAAGAAATGGGGAGCCCGAATGGACTGGCCGACTAGTCTAGGAAAAGACTATCATGCCGTAAAATGATATATTTGCATCACTTTATTGCAGAACGTGCAACACTATGGACATCACCAAGCTCAAAATCTTCTCGACTCTCGCCCAGCAACTTCACTTTGGGCGGGCCGCCGAGCTCTGCAACCTTAGCCCCTCAGCACTCAGCCGCAACATCAAGCAACTGGAAGATGACCTGGGTATTCAACTCTTTGATCGTGACAATCGCTCGGTTGCACTGACACAAGACGGCGAACAATTTTTAGGATTTGCGCGTGAAATTTTGCAGCAGTGGGAAAGCTTTCAAGAGTCTTTAGTCGCACGCGCTGATCAATTACGCGGGCAACTTTCTATTTATTGTTCTGTGACCGCCAGCTACAGTTTTCTTTACGATATTCTCACGGAATTTCGGCAACAACATCCCGGTATCGCCATAAAATTGCATACAGGCGACCCGGCGCAATCGATCGAGCGCGTGCAAGCGGGCCTTGAAGATATTGCCATAGCCGCCAAACCCGACAACTTACCTGCGGGTATTAGTTTTAAATCCATTGCCAATTCGCCGCTCATTTTTATTTGCGCAAAAAATAAAACCGAATGGAATTCTGCAGATTGGAATCAAATTCCTGTCATCATCCCCGAAGAAGGTTTATCTCGCGAGCGTTTGGATTTCTGGTTTAAATCGAATCAAATCAAACCGACCATTTACGCCGAAGTAAAAGGTAACGAAGCGATAGTCAGCATGGTGAGTTTGGGATTTGGCGTGGGGCTGCTGCCCAAAATTGTATTGGATAACAGCCCCCTTAAAAATTCAGTGCAGGAATTTGCTCAACAACCAGACCTCGGTCCCTACTCCATGGGAATTTGCGTAATGGAGAAGCGCTTAAAAAGTCCGATTGTGAATGCATTTTGGGAGCAATTAGCCGGATTTGAAAACACAAAATAATCCGACTGATTTCTCAACTGCAAAATGCAACTTAATCTCTTGCCGGTGCAGGGTTTGTTTGCTCGACCAACTCATCCAACTTGCGAGAATTAACCAGACGTCTCATTACAGTGTAGAAAATCACAGAAAGCAACAGAGTAAAAATTACTGACCAAATAAATTTTTCCACTGATGGCTTGTATAAATTGAAGTAAAGGATCTGCCCAATATTCAGCACACAAATAAATTTCAACATCAATTCCTTATTGATGTTCTTGAGCACGTAAGCCCCCAAAGGAGCCATAAACAACACCACTGGAAATGCGCATAACCAGGTTTGTACTTGATACTGAGTTAATCCTGAATCATAAAAATGTCGATAGGCATAGCCCAGAATACTGATCGCTGCCATCATCATGATACTCATGTGCGTTGCAATTTTTTCTTGCATACCAAAACGCGTAACTAATAATGTGTAGAGAATAATATCAGCACCCGTGCCGAATAGACTGGCGCACATACCACCGAGAAACAATACCGGAACAGTGATCCAATAATCAGATTTTTTTGTCAGAGTCAAAGTACCTTTAGCACCACGATGATCACTCAAGTAATAAATGACCGCAAAGGTTGCAATCAAACTCAAAAACAAGGCTTGAATAATGACAACCGGAATGGATTGCAACAGCTGCATTCCCAGAACAAAGCCAATAAAACTCACAGGAACTAGCCAGAGCATGGGTTTGTATGCACGGATATTATTGGATGAGTGAGTGAGAATAAAAATACTGGCACTGGTCATGCCGATACTTTGAATCATTAAACTGAAATCTCGCGCCATGGTGCGCTCGATACCAATAAAAATATTCAACACGGGAAACGCAACAACACCACCGCCCTCGGGGGTTACGCCAGCAACAAATGCACCTAAAACCATAATCACAGGATAAAACCAATGCTGCGCAAGAAAGGCCAAATCATTAAAAGAAACAAAAAGACTGATCCACGTGATCAATGCAATCGCAAGCCATAGCCGAAAAAGTTTGCTTTCAAAAAACATAAGAATTCCTACCAGTGGACATAAGCCTTGTTTGTTATACGATTTATCATCAGGAACTTGTGATTTATTTTGGTGCAGGCCATAGTTAAATAACAGAATATAACCTGCCGTTGACTATAAAAAACACCCACACCGAATTGACCACAAACTTACGTACCAGACAAACAAATAAATATAAATTTTGACTATCGCATTATCAAGGAGATGGGTTTTATCAAACTCCGCATTAAATTGGTGCAGAACAAACACGAGCCCGCAGCCAATCACAAAATGCGATTGACAGATTTTTCTGGCAGGGGGGATGAAGACAAACCTGTTTTTAACCAGCGATCAAACCAATCCAAGGCAAATCCAAAATTGCCGTGAATTTTTTCGTGATGTTGTTGATGCCGGCGTGCACCTTGAAATAAAAAGAAACGGGACTCAGGAAACCAATCGTAATTGGCGTGACCAATTTGGTTGATGACAAAACTGAATACGGGAACAGAAACAAGTGCATGGATACTAAAATCATGAGCCAACATAGGTAAAATCAATACACCACCCAACATCATGGATTCAACCGGGTGAAAGCTATAGGTTGTCCAAGGGGTAGTAGTCATGGATTGGTGATGCGCTTTATGATAACGGCGCAGTAAAGGTGTATGCAACAAACGATGATTGATATAAAAATACAATTCATTCCAAAAAAACAAAACCACAATTTCAAACCAGATTTGCAACCACCTGGGATTTTCTGCAAGTTGCGCCCAGCCCAATTGCAATAATCCCCAAGGGAAAATTACCCCCAAACCAAAAATCGCGATAGTGATAAATGACAGTCCAATTTCCCTTCGTAACTGCTGGCTGTTAACCGGACGAGCATCCAATACTCGTCCTTTTTTAAAAGCAGGAAACACCAAAGACAATAAGGCAATATTGATTAAACAAAACAGAAAATACATACAAAAGAAAAACACCAGGCCTGACAGCATTATCTCCATCGCACTGGCGTTAAGGAAAAAGTCACGCATGATAAGAATTCCCGAGCTAAATATTTTCAGTTTTGCCTGGATTATATTTACAATTTTTTCTCGATTCGCTTATCGGGCACGAGCCATAACAATGCCACCAGCACATAACAAATGGGCGCAACCCAACTCAACAGGAATGTGGATACTATTCCTATCAAATAAAGCACAATTGAGACATTACCTTTAACATCTTTTCCTATAGCTTTGGCAAGCACAGAATCGTTTCCTTCAACGGCTATCAAACATTTCACCAATATCCAATAGGCGATTGCTGCCATTAACAGATTAAATCCATAAACTGCCGTTGGATTTGCCGCAAAATGATTTTCGCCCATCCATCCCGTCGAAAAAGGTAACAAAGACAACCAAAATAACAAATGCAAATTGGCCCACAAAACACCACCACTCACATGATGAATCGAATGCAAAAGATGATGATGGTTACTCCAATAAATTCCAATATAAATAAAACTCAAAACATAACTTAAAAATACCGGAAAAAGTTGTAATAAAGTTCCCCAATCGGTTCCATGGGGCACCTTCATTTCCAACACCATAATGGTAATAATGATGGCAAGCACACCATCGCTAAATGCTTCCAAACGATTTTTACCCATGATTTGCTCCAACAAAATTCAATATGATCAGCGGAAGTAAGTTATAAAATCCACCGTAGGATACATCAAACCACGAGTTTTACATGAAAAAATTATTTCCCGCCCTGTTTTATTTTCTACTGCCCACACCTGCCGCTGCCGATACACCCTGCGGCTACCCAAGCAAAAAGGATCTTGCCATTGAATTTTATAAATCTTGCGGTGAAATAAAAGGTGATCAATTACAGCCACATGATTGGCATAAAAACAATATTGATTTTGATCAAGATGGTTTGGGCTGTGTATTAATTGGCGGTGACAAAGCTTTTTATATCAATAAAAAAGGCGGCACTCGCCGCACAATATTTTTTGACAACGGCTGTGATTATTTTGAAGACGGGTTGGCGCGCGGTTATGAAAATGGAAAAATGATTTATATGGATAAAAATTTAAATGTGGTATTAAGACCTGGTTTTGAATGGTTGCTGCCTTTTGATTATGACCACGCCACTGTCTGCAACGGTCCATTCGAAACTATTCAGGATGGTGAACACAGCCTGATGAAAAATGGGCAATGCGGGCTGATCGACAAACAAGGTAATTTAGTAGTTGATGCAAAATATTCTATTGGTAATAACGAAGCTTTTGATAATTATATTAACAGCCACAATCACTGCCCCAAACCGCCCATCACATCAAAAGAATCTGCCATTTGCCATGCGAAGCGACATTTGCAGCATCAAAGCCATTTAAATCAATTAAAAGAAATTGTATCAGCCAAAAAAGCCAAAGACACATGGCTGGTTAATTTTACTTATCAGGATTCCCCAAACGATATTTTTGTCATTGAGCTGGAATCAAAAACGGCGCGCTGGTTATCTATAGTGCCGGTTGAAGAATAGAATAAAACACCTATCACTTCATAATATATTACGGAAAATTTTTAATCGCCTTAGCCAATTCAATTACCGATAAAGGCGCAGAACCTTCAGCTTTATTACTGAGCGTGACAAACACATTTTGTCCGGCCTTTGCTGTACCTGAAATAACTTTTGCCAGAATCGCTCGCGTATCCAAATCGGGATCAACCATTTTGTCGTAAGGTGAATAGGCTTGTTGCGCATCTTCGTAACCATAAGCACCGTGCAAAGGATTCAAATTCCATCGACACACCAAAGGGCCAGGCCAGAGTGC
>CAMLML010000125.1 GCA_946481095.1 uncultured Cellvibrio sp. | reverse complement strand
AAGCATTGCCTGATGATGCAGTCATAGGTGCGGGCACAGTGATTACGCCAAAAGATTTGGACGCAGCCATCAAAGCCGGTTCGCGTTTTTTGGTTAGCCCTGGAACGACCCCCGCATTAATCGAAGCAGCAAAAGCCGTTTACAGTTCGGTTCCATTATTGGCCGGTGTCGCCACACCAACCGAAGCTATGCATTTATTGGCAGAAGGTTTTACTCATCAAAAATTCTTCCCGGCAGAAGCGGCTGGTGGTGTGCCTATGTTGAAATCCATCGGCGGACCTTTGCCACAAATTACTTTCTGCCCGACTGGCGGAATTGATTTGGCGAAAGCGCCTTCATATTTGGCATTGCCAAACGTGAAATGTGTGGGCGGTACCTGGATGGCTCCAAAAGAATTGATGAAAGCGGGCCGTTGGGACGAAATTGAACGCTTGGCGAAAGAGGCTGCAAGTCTACCTCGTCCATAATTTCTAAAAGGGGTCAGAGCCCTTTAACTACTACTAAGTAATTAGTAATTGAACATGATCGCATTTAAAGGGCTCTGACCCCTTTTAGAAAATTGAGGAAAAAAGTAATGATTAAAGTAGCAATTAACGGTTATGGTCGTATTGGTCGCAACACTCTGCGTGCATTGTATGAATCAGGCAAACGCAATCAAATTCAAATCGTGGGTATTAATGATTTGGGCGATGCCAATTTGAATGCACACTTAACCAAGTACGATTCAACTCACGGTGCATTTAATGGCACAGTGAAAGTTGAAGGTAATAATATGATTGTCAATGGTGATGTCATTCGTATCACCTCAGAGCGTGATCCATCCAAATTGCCCTGGGCTGAATTGGGTGTAGATGTTGTGTATGAATGTACCGGTATTTTTACCACTAAAGAAAAAGCCAGCGCACACATTACTGCAGGTGCAAAAAAAGTCATTATTTCTGCTCCTGGTACTGAAGTGGACGCGACCGTTGTTTACGGCGTTAACCACAGTGTATTGAAAGCAACTGATACTGTTATTTCCAACGCATCTTGCACCACTAACTGCTTGGCACCCATTGCCAAAGTATTGAACGATAAATTCGGAATCGTTCAAGGTTCTATGACAACTATTCACGCTTACACAAACGATCAAGTGTTGGCTGACGTATTCCACAAAGATATTTACCGCGCACGTTCTGCAACCCAATCCATGATTCCAACTACCACCGGTGCTGCAAAAGCAGTAGGTTTGGTATTGCCGGAATTGAAAGGCAAGTTGGATGGCATTTCAATTCGCGTTCCGACAATCAACGTTTCGTTGGTTGATTTGAATGTGTTGGTTGAAAAAGATGTAACCGTTGAAGCTATCAACGCAGCGATGAAAGAAGCATCAGAAAAAGCAATGCCCGGCGTATTGGCTTACTGTGATGAGCCTCTGGTGTCTGTTGATTTCAATCACAACCCACACTCATCCAACTACGATTCTTTGCAAACCAAAGTTTATGGCAAGTGGGTCAAAGTATTGAGCTGGTACGACAACGAGTGGGGTTTCTCCAATCGTATGTTGGACAACACCATCGCATTGATGAACGCAAAATAATAAGAGAGCTCACCATGTTAAGACGTACCAAAATCGTCAGCACTTTAGGCCCGGCTTCTGAATCACCGGAAGTGTTGGAACGTTTAATTCTCGCGGGCGTGAACGTCGTCCGTTTGAATTTTTCTCACGGATCACCGGAAGATCACAAACAACGCGCTGAAACAGTCAGAAAAATTGCTGCAAAACATAATCTTTATGTTGCAGTCCTGGGTGATTTGCAAGGTCCAAAGATTCGCGTTGCCCGTTTTAAAGATGGAAAAATCCAACTGAAAATCGGTGACAAGTTTGCATTGGATGCCTCATTACCTCGCGATGTGGGCACACAAGATGAAGTGGGCATAGATTACAAAGAATTGCCCAACGATTGTAAAACCGGCGACATTTTGTTGCTCGATGATGGTCGTGTCGTTTTGCAAGTGGATAAAGTAGAAGGCACGCGTATTTTTACTACAGTAAAAGTGGGCGGCCCTTTGTCCAACAACAAAGGAATCAATCGTCAGGGTGGCGGGTTAACAGCGCCTGCGTTAACCGAAAAAGATATGGCCGACATCAAAACCGCAGCAGAAATTGATGTGGATTATTTGGCTGTTTCTTTTCCGCGTTCTGCAGACGATATGAATTACGCACGTAAATTAATGTTGGAAGCCGGTGGTCGAGCAGGTTTGGTTTCCAAAGTTGAACGTGCAGAAGCCGTTGCTGATAATGAAACGCTCGATGATATTATTCGCGCAAGTGATGCCGTCATGGTTGCGCGTGGTGACCTGGGTGTTGAGATTGGCGATGCTGCATTAATCGGTGTACAAAAACGTATCATCGAACGTTCACGTGCGTTGAATAAAGTAGTCATCACGGCAACACAAATGATGGAGTCGATGATCAACAGTCCGCTGCCAACGCGTGCAGAAGTATTCGACGTGGCCAACGCTGTGTTGGATGGTACTGATGCAGTGATGTTGTCAGCAGAAACAGCTGCAGGTAGTTATCCAGTCGAAACAGTTGAAGCTATGGTGCGAATTATTTTGGGTGCAGAAAAACATCCAACGGCCAGCTTCGATAAATACCGTATGGACGAAGCCTTTAATTCAATCGATGAATCCATCGCATTGGCTGCAATGTTCACTGCCAACCATTTGTCAGGAGTGAAAGCAATTATTGCGTTCACTGAATCCGGCAGTACTCCACGTTTGATGTCACGCGTTGGCTCACAGTTGCCGATTTTTGCATTGTCCCGTCACGTATCAACTCAACGCAAAGTTGCACTTTATCGAGGTGTTCATCCCGTTGCATTTGATACTGTTAGCGTACCCAGCACAGCAGACCAATTACGCGCAATTGATTTGTTAAAACAAAAAGGCGTAGTAGTGGATGGTGATAGAGTCATTATCTCCAACGGTGATACCACTGAATTGGGTGGTACCAACACCATGAAGGTTTTACGAGTGGGCGATAAAATCGCTTGATTGAAATGAGTGAAAAAACGGCAGCTTAGGCTGCCGTTTTTTGTAGATCTAAATTTTAAATGTTCTAAATAGCCAGTTGAATTTTTGATCTAAGGGTTTTAGCATGTCGCTCAATAGAGAATGAATTCATTCCAATTCAGGTTAAAAGGTATTCAGAGTTAATTTCATCAAAGGGCATCAGGATATGAAATGTTGTGAGATTCTTTTTATCCCGCTTTGCAAATGCTTGGTATATCGATCAAGCTCGTTTCCATCCAATCTGCGTATTTCAAATTTCAATCAATTAGGGCGTAACATTATGAAACTGAAAATTTCATTTATTGCATTATTTTTGTGTCTTGCATTTAATGCTGCAGCTGGCACAGTACAGCTTGGGGCGTCACTTGATAGCGTAACGATAATTGGGCCAACTGCCTTTGGGCATCAAGCTGGCAATATGGAAATTAAAGTAACCAATGGATTTAGCTCGCCATCACTGTCATGCGATTCAAATTATATTGCGACCAAAAGTTCAGTGACTAATTTTAAAGAAATGTATTCAATGTTGTTGGCTGCGCAACTTGCCAACAGACCAGTTGTTTTAGGAATTACGGATGATCCATCTTTGACGGCTTTTGGCGGACGTTGCAGTTTAGTTTCCGTTGGCATAATAAAATAATTGGTTTTAATCAGTAGCACTTAAATATCACCATCGACTCATAACCGGAGGAGTCATGTTAAATTTATTCAAAAAAATAACATTGGTTATTGTTTCTTTTTTCTTCGCGCAGATGTCATTTGCGCTGGAAATCAAAACCGATAACTACAACATCTACCTCGGTGATGTGGATGGCGATGGCGATGGCGATTATTATTTCGCACAAAAACCCTGGACGCTGATATTGCATGGCGAGATAGCAACGCCTTTGGTGTTGAAGGGGACTAAGAATTTTGTGGTGTATAACAATGCGGGGGTTTTGGCGGCGCCGCAAAGTTTTACAATGTCAGATCTTGATATTCAAAGTAAATTAAATTCGGGAGTGTTTAGGCTCGCTGTATTTAACCAGGATGTGACAGTGTTGACCTCGTCGGAGGAGAAATCACTACTTATATCAGTGGATATAATTCCTCGACACCAAAATTGATTTTGAAAAGCACATCAAATGCAGATATCCCAACTTTAATCGCAAGCGACACGATACTTCCTGCTCCATTCCAATATGACAATAATTCAATTGGCTCATTCCCGAATTTCTCCCCGTCCAGCTATGTAGCAATTACAAAAGGTGCAGCGAATGTAAGTTCTGGCACTGCCAGTTATCAGATTGGCTTGGTGCTTCCTCCCGCAATAGCCAATATGGTGCCTCAGTTGTCGTTGGTTTATAACAGCCAAGCAGGAAATGGTTCTATGGGGATTGGCTGGGGTTTGGATGGTTTGCCATCAATTTCCCGATGCTCTACTTCTTATGCAATAGAAGGTGCTGCAAAAGTTGCAGCGTCCAATCCTGCCTATACGCAAAGTGATCGTTTGTGTCTAAGTGGACAACAATTAATTATTTACAATAATAAAATGCCTACAGATGCTCAATACTGGGCAAGTGGTACTGAATTCCGTACGGAAATTGACAGCTTTGCTCGCATTATTGGTTATGGTTCAAGTATTTATGGTGGGTTTGATTATTTTAAAGTTATTACAAAAGAAGGTAAAACACTGACTTTTGGTGGCGATGACTATGTTCAAAATACAAAAGTTTTTTCAACGCTTAATAACACAAACCGAATTGCATCCTGGGCCTTAAGTAAAGCAGAAGATAATTACGGTAATTTTTATACCGTGAATTATTTTCAAGATACAACAAAGAATGAACACTATCCTGTTTCAATTTCGTTTGCGCCTAATTCATCAGTAGTTTTTAAATATCAAAATCGTTCGGGGCAATCATTATCCAGATATGATGCAGGTGCGTTATCTATCGGCAGTAAGTTGCTGGATACAATTACCACCTATATCAATGTAAGTTCGCCATCCAGCCCTGAAAGCGGGACACCAGTGCGTAGGTACGATGTTGACTATGCATTGGGGACGTCGCAATTAGATCTGGTCGATAAAATTACAGAGTGTGGTTATGAAAATTTCAATTGGAAATGTGCAAAACCTCTTCAGTTGTCATGGAGTAGTGGTGAATTTGGATTTACCGAAGAACAATCTTTGAGTTTATGCAGTGGTGGTGCGTTCAGTAGTAATAATTATGTTGATATTGATGGTGATGGTTTCAATGACTCAATTACTGATAATGGAAGTGCTATTGCATGGGGTACTTCTCAAGGTTGTTTTAATAAATCCATATTGAATATTTCCGGTACTGCCGGGCAAGGTGGAATTGTTTCGGCGCAAGAATTTCAAACTGCATCAGGAATAGGTTTGCTCAGGGTTCATAATTTAGCGGGTACTAATGGTAATTCCACATTTACAGTTGAAGTCGTCACCAATATTAATAAGTCTAACAGTACTGCATCGGTAACAGTGGTGGACTCTTACTATAGAGGGGGTGTTGTTGTTTCTGATTTTAACAACGACAGCTTAAGTGATTTTCGTTTTGGAAATTCTACTTACACTCAAGTATCGGCAAATACTTTTACCAAAACGGGTCTTCCTACAACTCTAAGCTATTTCGGTTCGGGAGAAACATATGCGGCGGGTGTATATGAACGAGATATAGATAGTGATGGATTGGTGGATCATATTTCCACATTCTGGAAGCAAACCGACGCTAGTGACCCCGCCACATTCTCGAACTGGGTTGCAAGTAAAGCGTTCTCTTTTTCGGGAAATGATGCTCGTCCGTTCCAATTAACTTACCAATGTGGTGGAATTTACGATTCAGTTAATCAATACAATACACTTGCAGATTTAAATGGCGATGGTGTTTTGGATTTCCTCGTCTATAGGCAAAATTGGAAATATATTCTGGGTACAGGCAAGTCCGTTGAGAATGAAGTTGATACAGGTTTCGCTGCTTTTCCAGTTGATATAAATAAACGAAGCATTGCCTATGATTACGATAAAGATGGTCGAGATGATTTAATCGTTCCACTTTCTGTTGGCTGTGCCGCTAAAGTGCTTTACGCACGCGATAACAATGGTGTTATTAACTTTGTTGATTCCGGGATCTCGATTCCTCAACTGGGTGATAAATTATGTAATCCCACATCATCGTCCGATTATTCTTTACCGGGTGATGTTAATAACGATGGTTTGATTGATCTGGTTGTAAGCGGTAAAACCTATTTTGCCCGCAAAGGCCAGCCCAATATGCTGGTGGGTGTAACAGATGGTTTGGGTGCACAAGTAAAATTCACCTACAGCAATATGACAGGTGAATTAAATAATGGTACTCCTCTTTATACACCTTCCTCTGCACCCACATTCCCCATTGTTCAAGCGGGGCGTTTAACACAAGTTGTGAAAAAAATGGAAGTGAGTAATGGCAAAGGAGGTTTTAAAACTCGTCATTATAATTATGCTGGTGCGAAAGTAGATATCAGAGGTAGAGGCGTTCTGGGGTTTGAAAAAATTACAACAACGGATGTAGATTCAGGATTGCAATCTATAACTGAGTATCATCAGAACTACCCGTACATTGGAAAAGTCAAAAGTGATACTGTTAAACAGATAAATGGATTGTTGGTTAGTCGTACTGATAAATACTATACAACTCGCAGTACTGGCAACGCCGCTATATTTCCGACTGTCAATCTTGCACTCGATAAAACATACGATTTGTTAACCAATGATTTAAATTCACCTGTCAATGTTACTTCGACAGAAATAATCCTTCACAATAATCGTGGAGACCCAACGCAGGTTATTACCAAGGTAGGTAAAGGATTTTCGGACACATCTGTTACAGGTGAGCTTTCTCGTCAGGAAGTAGTAACGGATTACAACACTTTTGTAAATTGTTCTGATAGTTTTGCAGTTAAAACTACATCTACCGTGACGGATGTATT
>CAMLML010000124.1 GCA_946481095.1 uncultured Cellvibrio sp. | reverse complement strand
TTTAATGAGCAGATCTACTTTTATGGCCGACAACCATACTCTTCCGTTCCAACAAAATTATTTTATTCACTGAATATTTCAGGCTTATGGTAGGCCTGACTATGCTGTTTTGTTTTGAAAATTGATATGACAAAAATGGAAACCAATTTTTATGCGTAAACCTATAGTAATCGCTAACTGGAAATTAAATGGTGGTTTGGATTTGATCTGTACTTCTGTGGCGTCGTTTATTGGAAAACACTACGCCGCGCAAATTGCGATTTGCCCGCCTTATTTGTATATGCGCGACATGATGACATTTTTGCAATTTTCGGATTTGCAAATTGGTAGCCAAAACGTCAGCCGTTATGAATCGGGCGCCTACACGGGTGAAACTTCTGCACAAATGTTAAAGCAAGCCGGTTGTTCTTTATGTTTGATCGGGCATTCGGAACGTCGCGCCATGTTTGCGGAAAATAACGAGGGGTGCCATATCAAAGTGCAAACTGCACTCAACCATGGATTGATGCCGGTGTTGTGTGTTGGTGAAAATCAGCAACAGCGACAATCGGGAATTACGCAACAGGTGTTGCACGAACAGCTTTACGGTGGTTTGAAAGGAATTGATTTGGCAGGTGCAGTCAATGGTGATTTGTGCGTCGCCTATGAACCGGTTTGGGCTATAGGTACGGGGCTTGCAGCAACGCCACAAATCGCTCAGGAAATACATGAATTTATCCGCAAAGAATTGGAAGATATTTTTGATCGCGAGATAGCACAAAAAATTCGTATTCTTTACGGTGGCAGTGTTAATAAATCCAATGCTCAGGAATTGTTGAGTCAGGCAGATGTTGATGGTTTGTTGGTGGGTGGTGCCAGCCTTGATCCGGGACATTTTCTGGCCATTTGTGAGCAGGCATCCGATATTCAAAAAAATGAAAAAAATAAAATTCGAAATCAGCAACGAGTAAAACGGTCGTTAGCTATCAACCAAAAAAGTGAGAATTGAGATGAATACATTCGCCAGAACTGTCGCTCCCGGGGTTGCAACGGGAGTTGCTGTAAAAAATTTGTTTGCTGCAGCCAAAGCGGGTGGTTACGCTTACCCTGCTGTGAATGTTTTTAATACCAATAGCATTAATGCGACGCTTGAAGCGGCGCGCAAGGTAAATTCACCGGTTATTGTGCAATTATCACAGGGTGGATCCGCTTTTTTTCTGGGAAAAGGGTTGTCGCTGGAAGGATTGAAATCCTCGATTAAAGGTTCTATTGCCGCCGCACATTATGTACATCAGGTGGCAGAGGATTACGGCATTCCGGTTATTTTGCACACGGATCACGCTGCAAAAAAATTATTGCCATGGATCGATGGTTTGTTGGCAGCCAGTGAAGAATATATGGCGATATCGGGTAAGCCTTTATTCAGTTCACACATGATTGATCTTTCCGAAGAATCACTGCAAGAAAATATCGAAATTTCCGAGCATTATTTGCGACGCATGCAAAAGATGGGCATTACGCTGGAGATTGAATTGGGTTGTACTGGCGGTGAAGAAGATGGCGTTGATAACAGTTCATTGGATAATTCTGCGCTTTATACGCAACCGGAAGATGTTGCCTACGCTTATGAAAAATTAAGTGCAATCAGCCACAATTTCACTATTGCGGCATCCTTTGGTAATGTGCACGGCGTTTATAAACCCGGTAATGTAAAACTGACTCCCAAAATTTTGGATAACTCACAGCAATTTGTGAGCAAAAAATTTGGTTTGCCTGCCAAATCATTGGATTTTGTTTTTCACGGCGGATCAGGATCGGCACCGGGCGAAATTGCAGAAGCAATCGCTTACGGTGTGGTGAAAATGAATATCGATACCGATACCCAATGGGCTTTCTGGGAAGGTACTTTGAATTTTTACAAAAACAAAACCGGTTATTTACAGGGGCAGATTGGTAACCCTGATGGTGAAGACAAACCCAACAAAAAATATTATGACCCCCGTGTCTGGTTGCGCCACAGTGAAGAATCCATGGTGAAGCGCCTGGAGCAAACTTTTGCTGATTTAAATTGTATTAATCGTTACAGGTAATCGCATGAAAACTCTGAATGACTATTTGTATTCTGCAAACATTGATTCATCGCTGATCGAACTGGTGCAGTGTCTGGCCGCAATTGGCGATCAAATCAGCCATTTGGTGCGGCAGGGCGCGCTCGCCAATATTTTGGGTTATGCCGAATCACAAAATGTTCAGGGCGAGGATCAAAAAAAATTGGATATTATTTCCAACCAACTGATGAAGGATTCACTCACAAGTCTTTCATCAGTTGCCGCTATTGCATCGGAAGAAGAAGACAATATTGTTCCGGCGAATAGTGATGGAAAATTTCTGGTGGCTTTTGATCCTCTGGATGGTTCATCCAACATCGACATTAATGGTCAGATAGGCACTATTTTTACGATTTATCCAAGGCTCGCAAGTTTGGCTGTTGATAACGAAGCGCAGTTTTTGCAACCGGGCAAACAACAACTTGCTGCAGGCTACATACTTTATGGGCCGTCCACACAAATGGTGATTTCGTTTGGAAAAACGACGCAATGTTTTACGCTGGACGAACCCAAATCCACATTTGTGTTAACCAATGAACAAATGCAAATCGCCAAAGACACGCAAGAATTTTCCATCAATATGAGTAACCAGCGTTTTTGGTCCGACAAAATGCGTAGCTACATTGGTGAATTAATTCTGGGTGCCAGTGGATCGCGCGGCAAAAATTTCAATATGCGTTGGAATGGCGCCATGGTGGGTGACGTGCACAGAGTCATGATGCGCGGCGGAATTTTTTTATACCCGTCTGATAATCGTAATCCCAAACAACCTGCAAAATTGCGTTTACTTTATGAAGCTAATCCTATCGCTATGTTGGTTGAAAATGCCGGTGGCAAAGCCTGGAATGAATCACAACCTATTTTGTCAATTCAACCTACAGCATTACACGAACGCGTGGCGGTGATTTTAGGTTCGGCCAATGAAGTGGATGTTTGTGTAAAGGGTTAATGTTGATAGGTGTTAATTATTGGGGTTGCCGAATAATCGGCAATTCAATGCGTGCACAACAACCTTTAACATCTTCGCGATTGAGAATTTGTAATCGCCCATGATGCAGTTCGACAATTTGTTGACTCAATGCCAGGCCAATACCTGATCCCTGTGCTTTGGTGGTGTAGAAGGGAACGAATAAGTTCGGGTTGCGACGAATGCCGCAACCTGTGTCCAGAATATCGATGCGCAGCAAATTGCCTTCAATCTTATTGATCTGAATCCTGATGGCGGCTGTAGAATCGCCCGCTTCCGGATGCTGCATGGCTTCAATCGCATTTTTCAATAAATTGATTAATACCTGTTTGATTTGTGTGGTATCAAGTGCACACATCAGATGGTTTTCTCCTTCAATTAAAATCTTGTGTGACTTAAAGAGCGGCAAAATAGGGCTGATCAATGCGGATATCGCAATATTTTCCCGATTGGGATTTTGAATCTGTGTCAGGTTTCGGTACTGTGCAATAAATGCAGTGAGTGACTGCGCCCTGTCTGCGATTATCTGTGCGCTCTTGATAATATCCTCGCGTGTTTCATGATCAAGATTGGTGTGTTGGACTATATCGATTAATGAATTACCCAGTGATGCAATGGGTGCAAGGGAATTATTGATTTCATGACTGATCACTCGCACCAAACTTTCCCAGGATTTTAATTCTTCCTGCCGCAATAAATGATTCATGTCAGTAATCAGAATCAAGGTTTGGTCGCTGCCAAATTCACGAAATTTATCCAGCTGGACATAGAGTTTTTTGACTTGTTCACCTGTGTCCAGATTAATCAATTGTTTTGCCGGTGCTTTATCGGGCAGAGTTAAATTTAATTGCTGCAGATTGCTGATTGTTTTGGGTTGTTTGATATTCAACATAATAATTGCAGCATTATTCATAACTGCAATATTGCCGCTTTCATCAGCAGTAATAACGCCTATATCAATTTGGGTGATAATTTTTTCCAGCAGCGCGCGTTTTTCGGCGTTAGCCAGTTTATGACTGGAAAGTTCATTGGAGAGAGAGTTAATGCTGTCTACCAAACCACTTAATCCGGAAGAGGTGAGTTCCTGCCTGGCTTTTAACGAAAAATCACCTTGTAACATGCCCTCTACAACAGACGTCAAACTACGTAAGCGATAAGTGAGTTCATTGCGCGTGATATAAATGGCATAGACTATGGTAGAAAACTGCAACAGAAAAAGCAGTACAATAAAATAAGGCGAAAAATTTTGCCTGATGCACAACCAGATGCTGAAAAGAGTGATAGGAAAACTGACGATCAGTATTGCGCGGGTTTGAATAAATTCAAGGGGACGTTTTTTCATCGAATCTGTAGTTTTTCCAGTCGTCGGTAAAATGCACTGCGGCTCAGCCCCAGAGAGCTTGCTGTTTTCGACATGTTACCCGACTGCTGCAAAATTCTGGATTCAATAATATTTTTTTCAATTTCATCGAGTGTGCTGTTGCTGTAATCGTCATAGGGAAGGTGTTGATTCGCATAATCCTGTTGATTGTCATGCAGCATCAATGCTTTTGCATCAATTTTTCCATCTTCACTCAGTATCAGGCTGCGTTCTATGACATGTTGTAATTCGCGGATATTACCCGGCCAGTCATACTGATTAAGTCTATGGCGTGCTTCTGCCGTTAATTCAGCCGGAGGGCGTCTATGACGAAGGCATGCTGCTTCCAGAAATTGATGGCAAAGTTCATCAATATCTTCGCGTCGTTCACGCAATGCAGGCACGCGAATTTCAACAGTGTTTAATCGGTAGAGAAGATCCTGCCGAAAACTGCCATCAGCGACCATCGCTTGAATATTGGCATTGCTGGCGGAAATTAATCGCACATCGGTATTGATAGTAGTTGATGAACCCAATCGTTCAAATTGTCGCTCTTCCAAAACACGCAATAATTTTGCTTGTTGGCTGAGCGGGATATTGCCAATTTCATCCAAAAATAATGTGCCTTTATTGGCCAGTTCAAAACGTCCGACGCGCGTTTCTTTGGCGTCGGTAAATGCACCTTTAACATGGCCAAACATTTCACTTTCAAATAAAGATTCAGCAATAGCGCCCATGTTAATGGCGACCATGCGTTGATTTTTTCTGTGCGACAACTGATGAATGTAATGCGCGAGCATACTTTTGCCGGTACCATTTTCCCCGGATAAATAAATATTCAAATCGCTGGTGGCGACACGATGAATAGTGTCCATTGTTGATTTCATTGCAGGCGAATTGCTGATGAGCTGGCGAATGTCCTGCGCTGAAATTTTTTCAGCGAGTAATTTGTTTTCAGTAATCAATTCGGCCTGAAAACGTTTTTGTTCCATGATGGTTGCCTGGGTTCGGACTATATTGAGTAGTCGTTCGTTTTCCCATGGCTTCTCAATAAAATCACTTGCACCTTGCTGTAAGGATTTTACAGCAAGTTCAATTGAACCCCAGCCAGTCATCACAATCAGCGGAATGTCAGCGTTAAATTGCTGGCATTGGCTGATTAAATTAAGTCCTTCGCCACCGGATGTGGTGTCATGTGTAAAATTCATATCCAGCAATACCAAATCGATTGCCTGTTGCTTCAACGTCACCATTGCTTCCTGCGGACTTTTTGCCAATACCGTTTGATGCTGCTCGCGTTTCAGCAACAATTTGAGCGCTGCTAAAATTGCATCGTCATCATCAACAATTAATATATTTGCCATTTTACAATCCGATTCAATTCAATTTACTCGTATCTTAATGCCACCGCAGGTTCCATACGTAGCACGCGCTGCAGTGGTATTAATGTCGCCAGAAATACCGCTGTCGCAATAATTGAAGGTACCAGAATATAGGCTAGCAGATAGAGCTGGTTTTCGGCACCAATAGTCCTGATAAAACCCTGGCTCATAAAATACGCAAGCGGTATGCCGACGATAAAACCGGTGATTAACTGCAAGCTGCTTTGTCGTGTAAACAATAATAATATTCGAGTATCGGGTGAGCCCAACGCACGTCGAATGCCCAATTCCTGCGTGCGTTGTTCAACATGATTGGCCATCACGCCGTAAATTCCTGTCACCGCCATTACCAGTGCGCAAATGGCAAACAATGCAAATATGCGTTCAACAAATTCCAGTAGCATCCGGTTGCTTTCCGCTTGTGCTGTTAATGCGGCGAAGCGATACATCGGCAGGTTGGGATCTATTTTATGTAGCACTTTTGCCAGCGCTTCCTGATAGCTGTTGGGGTCGGATCGGGTTTTTAATACTATCGCCATGGCATCGCGCGGCATCTGTCTGAATGGAACATATAAAGTTGGTGATTGTTCCGAACCAAATACACTGCCTTGCAGTAATTGTGGTACTACCCCCACTACCGTCATCCAGGTGTCAGGTGTAGATTGCGTGTTGACACGACGAATACGTTTGCCAATTGCAGATTCACCCGGCCACAATTTTTCAGCGAAGGCATCGGAAATCACCACCACTCCGGGTGAGTTTTCATTATCGCGATGATCAAGCAATCGACCTTCAATCAAAGGAATGGAAAGTGTGTCAAACGTATTGGGATAAACCTGTACCAAATGTGCCTTGGGGAAAACAAAATCCGGAAATTCCTGCCCTTCCGGTTGGAATCCATTGGCGGGTAAAAACTCGGTAGGTACGTGCGACATGAGCGTCGCTTTTTCTACACCGGAAATCTTGCTCGCATCCATCAACACGCGATCATAGTAAGCAGTTTGTGCGGGCCCTTCAGGGTAAACACTGGCAGGGGGATTAACACGTGCAGTCAAAAAATTATCAATATTAATGCCGTAACCTTCGGTGACTGCCTGATGAATTAAAATAAAAATAATGCCTGCGATAATCATCAGGGTACAAGACAAACCGATTTCAATGACTACCAGTGTTTTGCTGATCCAGCCTGCCGTTTTGCCCATGGCAGTTTTGGCAGCATCTTTTAATACGGCATTAAAATTTCCACCGGATGCTTTCCATGCAGGTATCAAGCCGGTTGCCACTGTAGTTAACAGGATGATAACAATTGCATTGATGATATCTTCAGATTTAAGTGACATAACTGCAAAAAATGGAATGCCATCAGTGCTGCGATTCAGAAAAAATTGGGTTGTTAGATCCAATCCCCAACCGGCAAATAAAATGGCAAGCAAGCCGCCGATACCGCAAATAAATAAACTTTCCCAAAGCATTTGTATAATTAATCGTGCACGGGGAGCACCCAGCGCTACCCGTATGGCGATTTCCTTTGAGCGAATGTTGGCTCTTGCAAGTAATAAATTGCCAACGTTAATACAGCTGAGCACCAGTACAAATAACCCTGCACTCAACATCAACAAAAAAATAGTAATCATGCCGCGCAGCACTTCACGTTTATAAAGATCAGCGCGAACACTGATATTTTGTTGCGGGTTGATACGTAAGTCAGGACTATTGGCAAAAATATTTTTTAATTCAAGCTCTGCTTCTGCTGCGGAAACGCCGGGTTTTAATTTTGCCAGGAGGCGTACCAGCGGTGAATCTTTCAGT
>CAMLML010000123.1 GCA_946481095.1 uncultured Cellvibrio sp. | reverse complement strand
ATGGAAAAATACTCTATAACAACTCTTCTCCTGATGTTTCCCGTACGGAAATCATGATTGATGCAGCGAGTTTGCTGGACAAAAATAATCTGCTGCAAATAACGGCAGAACCTTTTGTCGAATGGCGGGATCGTGAAGGTTTATTTCAATTCCATCCGGCAAGTTTGCGTTTGCTAATGCCTGCAGGAGATTATAAACGTAAAGTGTTTAATGGTTTGGCGCAGGTGATAGTGCAATCAACAGGTGATGCAGGTGTGATTCGCTTGCGCGCACGAGGTGAAGGTTTGCATGAGGCATTGTTGGAAATTCCAACAGCTAAAAATCTCTAAAGAAAACCATGGAACCACCACTGCACATGCAGTGGTGGTTTGGGTGAATTAATCTCTTGGTTGTGCCCCAACAATTTGCACTTGATAATTAAGGCCGGCATATTCGGGGCTGGCATCAGTACTATCAAAAGCATTGTAGAGATAGAGGGTATTCGGTGTGTTGGTGACAACCAGAGTTGCCTCTTCACCTGAAGCTACCTGGAAGTTGCCCGAGCCATTCGGCAGATCAACATAACGTACCGAGTTGTTGCTTGCCTTGATCGCGACAATAGCGGTGAAATTGCTTTCACTTAATCCGTTACCCAGATTGGTCACCTGAATATTCACTTCGCCCGAACCTGTGGATTGCAATGGAATCATATTGCTACCCGTGTACTGAGGCTTGCGTGCTGCCAATACTCTGTAAGTGTCCGCACCCACAGACTCCAGATTGCGATAGGCCCTTGCGCGGAAATTGGCATCCCGTTGTGAATCGAGTACGCGCTGTTTTACCAGGCTATGGCCTATGTCGCCGTAAGCCATACGTGCACGGTAACGTGCCACCAGGGTTTTGATGTTGGTGGGTTGGATCATGCGTTCGAGCGTGTGCAATGGAGTTTCTTGCCCTTGGTGAGCTCTCATCAGGGATCTGACTGCATCGCGACCCAATCCGGCATAACCATCCGGGTTACTGGTGATGTAAGCCATAAATGGCCAGGCCTGATACAGATTGTTTTTATGCACTATGTTCAGGTTTGAACCTGCATGCAGTGAGTTGACATCAAAAATGGTGGTATTGGCGGTGGCTCCCTGATAAGTGTCGGCGAACCATTCAGCCACCGTTTCCCACCAGGCACCGGTTCGTGATTTATCCACCCAGAATTTTTCGGCCAGTGTCATGGCATGTCCGAATTCGTGAGTGGTAACGCCTTTGGCTGTGAGCAGGTTGCTGGCGATAATCAGGTAACTAAGCCCAGCACCGCCGTTGTAACCCATATAGCCACCGGCATTGAGGTTGTTAATCGAATAAATATTGATTTTGTATCTACCCGATAGATTACCAATGGATTGTCCTGGCGATTTAAATCCGGCATTCACTACAAAGGTCTCATAAACTTTTTCCATATGAGTCAGCACTTTGTTCAAGTCAGCGTCGGAGTGAGTACCGAGATTACCCTTGGGGCCCAGCTTGTTTTCGCCACCGTAATAGATACGGAAGTGGGCTGAGTCTTTAAAAAGCGCGTTGGACGTGTTGATTCCTTCGTGCTCGTATTGGGTGGTAATGGCGGTGTATTCGCCGGTGCTTGTACTGGAAGTTGAAGATGAATTGCTTGAGCTTCTTGATGAGGAACTCGAACTGCTGCTGTGTGAGGATGAGCTCAAACTGCTGCTCAATGAGGAAGAACTCAGGCTGCTACTGCGTGATGAGGAGATACTGTTTGATGAGCTTCTTGAAGAAGAACTGATACTGCTACTTCTTGAGGATGAGCTCAGGGAAGAGAGGATCGCTATTGTTGACGATGACGACTCTGAACTTTTGTTAGATGAGCTGCTTGAATTGCTGCTTGAACTGATAGCGTCGCTACTTGAGCTTGTTGTATCTGTGCTACTTGCAGCAACACTGGCTGCAATTGATGAAGACAAAGTACTGTTTGAGGTGTTGGACTCGTCAGTACCCTGAGCCCCACATGCAGTCAAAGTCAAAATCAGTACTGAAATAAGTGTGGTTTTTAAAGGTAAATAAATTCCACTTGGGTTTGTTGTTGGTGATAAAAGTGTTTTCATAATCTGGCTCTTGCAGAACTTTTGATACATTTATCTTCGCGAGTCTACGTTTTAATTTTGTAGGTTTTCAATCTGTAATAGAGCTGAATGAAGATTAATCTATAAAACATGCAGTTGTTCCATTATTAAAGAGACTTGCATCATCTTTTTTTTGGATTTTTTGATAATAAAAATACGATTACTGGTCATTCAAAATCAAGTTACTAAACAAATAACAATAGAGTTCTATTTTTATGCTTTAGTCACAAAAATGTTAAGTTTTATCCATGTAACCGTTTCTTCACCACTGATAGAATGTGGCAGTTTTTTTAAGTTGAATAGTTGAGCACTGTTCAATTTATCAAGTCTTGCGAATTATAAATATGAGAATGCAATATGCGAAAGACATTATGGTCAGCGTTGATTACTTTTTTGGGAATGAATGCAGTCTCCACTTATGCGGAAGATCAACACACAGATTTGAATAGTCTCGATGTTCAGGAAATTCATATTCTTGGGCATCACGCCAACATCATTGGACAAACTCTGTCGGCATCAGAAGGCACAATTTCCCAAACTGATTTGATCATCAGGCCGTTGCTTAGAACGGGTGAAATTCTCGAAGCTGTACCTGGTTTGGTTGCGACCCAACATAGCGGCAGCGGCAAAGCTAACCAATATTTTTTACGTGGGTTTAACCTTGATCATGGCACTGACTTCGCCACGAGCATTGATGGCATGCCCGTCAATATGCGTACTCATGGTCATGGTCAGGGTTATACCGATATTAATTTTATAATTCCGGAGTTGGTAGGCGGTATTCATTACAAAAAAGGTCCTTATTATTCCGATGTTGGCGATTTTTCCGGGGCAGGTGCTGCCAATATTGTGACAGCAAAAACCAGTGAGAACCAATTTTCATTAGCGCTTGGCGAGTGGGATTTTGCTCGCGGTTTATTAATAGGGGAAACTCCCGCTGCGAAGGGTAAATTGCTTTATGGTGTTGAGCATCAAATTTACAGCGGCCCCTGGAAAGATATTGATGAAGATGTCGGTAAAACCAATCTTTGGTTAAAACAAAAATGGAAGACTGATGAATCTTCATTTGAACTTTTGTTTATGGGATATGACAACCAGTGGAACTCCGCTGACCAAATACCTGAGCGCGCTGTACAACAGGGTCTCATAGATGAATTGGGTTCAATCGATACTTCTGTTGGTGGAGAATCCAGTCGTTACAGTTTATCCACAAAATTTCGTCAAAAAAATGAGAAAGGTGATTTGGTTCAGGCGCATATTTATGCGATTGATTACGACATGACGCTTTGGTCAAATTTCAGTTACTTTACAGACCCGGATGGTGATCAATTTCAACAGATTGATGATCGTATTATTTACGGCGGTGATTTGAGTTTGACATTAAACCGCGATTTTTTATCGCGCGAGATGGTAAATACTTTTGGTGTCGAAACTCGCGTAGATGATATCAGGGAGGTGGGACTGAATCGTACCAAAGCCCGTGAATTTCTCAGCAGTATTCGCACTGATGCTGTGGATGAGGCCAGTATCAGCGCCTATTGGAAGAACACTCTGGTATTGACGCAACACCTGCGCACTGTGCTGGGAGTTCGCCAGGATTATTTTTCGTTCGATGTGACTCCACTCACGGCAGCCAACAGTAACTCACTGGAGTTAAATAATAATCAAGTCAGTGACGATATAACCACAGGTTCACTATCGGTGATTTACACCATTAATCAGCAGCAGGAAATTTACAGCAGCATAGGTCAAGGGTTTCATAGTAATGACGCGCGAGGCGTAACCCTTAGTGTTGATCCTAATACAGCAGAAGAACTGAATCCGGCAGATCCCCTTGTAGGTACATTAGGTTATGAGTTGGGATGGCGAGGTAATTACAATCAGCTCAATCTGTCTGTTGCGCTGTGGCATCTTGAAATTGACTCAGAGTTGCTGTTTGTCGGCGATGAAGGTGTGACTGAAGATACGGGTATCAGCAGCACCCGTGAAGGTGTTGAATTAACAGCTTATTTCCAGATCAACAATGAGTGGATGTTTGATATTGAATATGCGCACAGCAATGCAGAATTTGATGAACTGCTCGATGGATCAACCACTATTCCGGGAGCGTTGAAACAGGTGTTGACCACCGGTGTTAACTGGCAAGTGAATGATCGTTTTTTTACGCACCTGCGCGTGCGTCATTTGGGAGAATATCCACTTGATGGTGGTGCAACTGCGGATGCCAGCACCATGGTGAATTGGCGCATGAGTTATGAATTCAATAAGCAAATTCAGTTAACCTTCGATGTGCTTAATTTATTGGATTCCAATGATCGTGATATAGAATATTTTTATGCTTCGCAATTATCTGCAGAGGCATCTCCCGTTGACGATCATCACTATCATGTTTTTGAACCGCGAAGTTTGCGCCTGGCACTTGCGTGGCATTTTTGACGACTGAAAATTTTTATTTTCTTAACAAAAAATATTTTTCATCAAGGTTAATTGAATTTAAATTCGTTCAATTAACCAATACATACCACCTGCAATAACGCCTAGAGAAAGTGTTTTTGTTCCCCATCGGCGAAATAAATTTATTTTTAATAATTGGAACAGTAATACCAAAAAAACACTGGCGAGTAATAGTTGTCCGGCTTCGACTCCCAGATTAAATCCCAATAGTGAAATAATCAGTTGTGAACCGGATGCAAGACCTGACTCACTGAGTACACTGGCAAAACCAAAACCGTGTATCAGTCCAAACACAAAAGTGATTAACCAGCGCGCACGTGGTTCGCCTGTTTCATTGCTGCGCCAGAGGTTATCCAAGCCTACCAGAACAATACTTGCCGCAATTGAAATTTCTACCCAACGTGAATCCAATCTGACCCATCCCAATGCGGCTATGGCCAGAGTAATTGAATGGGCAATTGTAAAAGAGGTAATAATCAATGCAGTGGTGCGCCAGCGGCGACAGGCCAACAACAATCCAGCGAGAAAAAGCAGATGATCAAATCCAATAAAAATATGCTCTACACCCAAATGAAAAAACGCCATAAAACTCGCCAGAGGTGTTTCTTTGGGTAAGCTCAAATCAAGCAGGAAATCGGTTTGCGAAAATAATTTATTTGCCAGTACCTCCTGATCCTTCTTCACAACAAATGATGATGAGTTTATAAACATTCCTTCTATGGATGTTAAATGTGTGGCCTCAATACTCAAGTTTCCTTGTTTGGCAGCCGGATATTTCAGTACGGCAGTCAAATCGTTATCGTCAATCAATACGACTTGAGTGATTTCAGGAGTCAATTCATTTGCACCATCTTTTAATCGATAAACTTTGGCGATGCAGGCCAATATTTCATTGTTTGATTTTTTGAGCTCTTTCGGATTCAAAACGCTGCCATAAGGCAGATGAAGTAGACAAAGTTTGGATACTGTATCGTTAGTTAACAGTAGATCCAGAATAATTTTTTCATTTTTTAATGAAAGAGTTCCGGTAACTTGAAAGGGAGCGTGAGCAAAAGAAAAAGAAGAGAGAAAAAATATTAAGAAAAAAATAATACTGCGCATATGTAATCTCTTAAAAAGTAAAAAAACCTCTCTCGCCAAGAGACGAGAGAGGTTGTCAAACAATAACAGTTAATCCCTTGGTCTTGCCCCAACAATTTGCACTTGATAATTGAGACCGGCATATTCCGGGCTGGCATCAGTACTATCAAAAGCATTGTAGAGATAGAGGGTATTCGGTGTGTTGGTGACAACCAGAGTTGCCTCTTCACCTGAAGCTACCTGGAAGTTGCCCGAGCCATTCGGCAGATCAACATAACGTACCGAGTTGTTGCTTGCCTTGATCGCGACAATAGCGGTGAAATTGCTTTCACTTAATCCGTTACCCAGATTGGTCACCTGAATATTCACTTCGCCCGAACCTGTGGATTGCAATGGAATCATATTGCTACCCGTGTACTGAGGCTTGCGTGCTGCCAATACTCTGTAAGTGTCCGCACCCACAGACTCCAGATTGCGATAGGCCCTTGCGCGGAAATTGGCATCCCGTTGTGAATCGAGTACGCGCTGTTTTACCAGGCTATGGCCTATGTCGCCGTAAGCCATACGTGCACGGTAACGTGCCACCAGGGTTTTGATGTTGGTGGGTTGGATCATGCGTTCGAGCGTGTGCAATGGAGTTTCTTGCCCTTGGTGAGCTCTCATCAGGGATCTGACTGCATCGCGACCCAATCCGGCATAACCATCCGGGTTACTGGTGATGTAAGCCATAAATGGCCAGGCCTGATACAGATTGTTTTTATGCACTATGTTCAGGTTTGAACCTGCATGCAGTGAGTTGACATCAAAAATGGTGGTATTGGCGGTGGCTCCCTGATAAGTGTCGGCGAACCATTCAGCCACCGTTTCCCACCAGGCACCGGTTCGTGATTTATCCACCCAGAATTTTTCGGCCAGTGTCATGGCATGTCCGAATTCGTGAGTGGTAACGCCTTTGGCTGTGAGCAGGTTGCTGGCGATAATCAGGTAACTAAGCCCAGCACCGCCGTTGTAACCCATATAGCCACCGGCATTGAGGTTGTTAATCGAATAAATATTGATTTTGTATCTGCCCGATAGATTACCAATGGATTGTCCGGGAGATTTGAATCCGGCATTCACGACAAAGGTCTCATACACTTTTTCCATATGAGCGAGCACATTGTTCAAATCAGTTTCGGAGTGGGTACCGAGATTGCCTTGTGGTCCCAGTTTGTTGCCGCCACCGTAGTAGATACGGAAATGGGCGGAGTCTTTGAAAAGCGCGTTGGAGGTGTTGATTCCTTCGTGCTCGTATTGAGTGGTAATGGCGGTGTATTCGCCGGTGCTCGCACTGGAAGTTGAAGAGGAAGAAATTGATGATCGGGACGAACTCATCAATGAACTTGAGCTTCTGGAACTGGATATCGAAGAGGATGAACGACTGGAACTTGAGCTTCGACTGCTGCTGGAGATTGAACTTCTGCTGCTGGAGATCGCTGAACTTGAGCTTCGGCTACTGGAGCTTGATCTCGGCACAGATGATTGGATTGAAGCAGAAGTTGAGATGCTTTCACCTGCCACACGCCATTCCAGAATTCCGGTTGACTGACTGGTATTCAACATGGATACCCGCAAGCGAGTCGTTACGATTCCGTTCAGTGACAAGGTATTGAATGCATTTTTTACCAGTGGAACGTTACCGGCGCTTAGCCAGCCATCATTCCAATATTCGATATAAGCTGTGGTCGGTGTTAACACGCCACCATTATCGTCAAACCAGTAAATTTGAGTTGACGTAAGCCGGTAATTTCGTGGCCAGTTGTACTCTACCCATTGAATCGAATTAGGGTTATTCCAGTTGCCATAGGCACCACTGGATTTGTCGTTTGAGTTGGATGGATTACTGTTGTCATTCACGGCCGCCAGTGTTTCCCAGGAGGATACATAAGAAGTAGTGACTGTGGCCAAGGGTGCAATGTTGTTGCTGATTGCAGTTGAACTGGATGAGATGCTGAGTGATGAACTACTAATGCTGTTACTTGAGCTTCGACTGCTGGAAACAGGAGTAGAA
>CAMLML010000122.1 GCA_946481095.1 uncultured Cellvibrio sp. | reverse complement strand
GAATTGCTTCTTGCTTTGGGTAGTTTTTACCCATGAAAAGGCCTTCAAAGTCGCTATTTTCAACCGCTCTGCGGATGGCTCTCCTGCTGCATATTGCTTCTTGCTGCAGACTTTCTCAGGACAGCGCTATCAATTACTGTGAGCTTGTAGCAAAAAAGCAGAAGAAAACTATCAAATTCATCAAGATTTCATTTAATTGATATCAAAAACTGGTTTTTTCGCCAAAAAATTCCAGGAATCATAGTTTTGTTTCATAAGTGTGCAAAAAAATCAGAATGCCTTTTTGAAGTGCGTTTCGCTTCTTTCTTATTGAAATTTATCAAGTTTTTTACTCATCAAGGCTTGGAGTTGGTCATTTTGTTGGGTCATAATGCGGGCCGCTGCAAATTCTTTGGTCTTCTGATTTTTTTTGGACGGGTGTTGATTCGGGTTCCTTTCGTTAGGGCTGGAAAAAACTTCCCGGCTATGCAAGAATTCGTGACTTTTTTTGATCCACTACAAGGAATTTTCGCTATAACCCTATGAATTATCAGTGTTTTTTATCATGGAGAGCACTGATAACAATCGTCAAAAACCCACTTTCAGGTTGAAATGTGCTCAAAAGGCGCATGTCTGAGGAGATTTGAATGCAACACGATATTGATGCCATCGAAACAAAAGAGTGGCTGGATGCCCTTAAGTCTGTCGTTCGTCATGCCGGTAAAGATCGCGCTGCCGAATTACTGAAAAGCTTGTCGGATACTGCAGTTAAACATGGCATTGCCCAACCTTCTTCCATTCAAACTCCTTATATCAATTCCATCCCCGTTGACCAGGAAGTTCCCTATCCCGGCGACGCAAAACTCGAAAGAAAAATTCGATCAATCATTCGTTGGAACGCCATGGCGATGGTGATGAAAGCCAACGATAACGATGAAGGTCTCGGTGGTCACATCGCATCTTTCGCGTCTTCTGCCACTTTATATGATGTAGCCTTTAACCATTTTTTCCGTGGTAATGAAGGCGAAACACCCGGTGATCTGGTGTATTTCCAAGGCCACGTATCACCCGGTATGTATGCGCGTTCGTTTGTTGAAGGGCGCTTGAACGAATCTCATTTGGATAATTTCCGTCGCGAAGTCAATGGCGGTGGTTTGTCGTCCTATCCTCACCCCTGGTTGATGCCGGATTACTGGCAATTCCCGACGGTATCTATGGGCCTGGGGCCCATCAAAGCGATTTATCAGGCTCGCTTCAATCGTTATATGGAGGCGCGTGGTTTAATTCCAAAAACCGATCGTAAAGTCTGGGCGTTTTTGGGCGACGGTGAATGTGATGAGCCGGAAAGCCTGGGTGCAATTTCTCTGGCAACTCGCGAGAAACTCGACAATTTAATTTTTGTGATCAACTGTAACCTGCAACGTCTTGATGGCCCTGTACGCGGCAACAGCAAAATCGTTCAGGAGTTGGAAGGCGTATTCCGCGGTGCCGGTTGGAATGTCATCAAAGTCTTGTGGGGTCGCGGTTGGGATGAGCTGCTCGCCAAAGACAAAACCGGTCTTCTGCAAAAACGCATGGACGAAGTTGTTGACGGCGAAATGCAAAACTTTAAAGCCAACGGTGGTGCTTACACACGCGAGCATTTCTTCGGCAAATACCCTGAATTGTTAGAGCTAGTAAAAGATATGTCGGACGACGACATATTACATTTGGCTCGTGGCGGTCACGATACACACAAGGTCTACAACGCTTATCATCAAGCCGTGAATACCAAAGGTCGTCCTACTGTTGTACTTGCACAAACCGTAAAAGGTTACGGCATGGGCGCTTCAGGTGAAGCCATCAACAAAACTCACTCAGTGAAAAGTTTGGTGATTGAAGACCTGAAAAAATTCCGCGATCGTTTTGAATTACCGATTAAAGATGAAGACCTGGAAAAGCTGCCTTACTACCGTCCGTCAGAAGACAGCCCCGAAATGCAATACATGCGCGCGCGCCGCAAAGAATTGAAAGGTCCATTGCCTTCGCGTAATCCACAATTTGATCCGCTGTTGGTTCCTGCTCTGGATGCCTTTGCTGCACAACTTAAATCGACTGGTGATCGTGAAATCTCCACCACCATGAGTTTCGTGCGTATTCTGTCTTCTCTGGTGAAAGACAAACAAATCGGTAAACAAATTGTGCCGATTGTGCCTGATGAAGCGCGTACTTTTGGTATGGAAGGTATGTTTAAAACTGTCGGGATTTACTCCTCAGAAGGCCAAAAATACGTTCCGCATGATAATGGCCAGATTGCGTCTTATTACGAATCAGCCACCGGCCAAATTTTGGAAGAAGGTATTAACGAAGCCGGTTCAATGGCCTCATGGATTGCTGCAGCGACTGCTTACAGCAACTACAGAAAGCCGATGATTCCTTTCTACATTTATTACTCCATGTTCGGTTTCCAACGTATCGGCGATTTGGCATGGGCCGCGGGCGATTCGCAAGCGCGTGGTTTCCTGTTGGGTGCAACCGCAGGTCGTACAACATTGAACGGTGAAGGTTTGCAACATCAGGATGGTCACAGCCACGTATTTGCCAACACTATTCCTAACTGCCGCTCTTATGATCCAACCTACGCTTATGAATTGGCGGTGATCATTCAGGACGGTATCAAGCGCATGTATCACGACAATGAAAACGTGTTTTATTACGTGTCATTGATGAACGAAGCTTATCAACATCCGGATATGCCGGAAGGTGTTGAAGCAGGAATCATCAAAGGTATTTATCAATTGGAGAAAGGGACTGGCAAAGCCAAGAACCGCGTTCAATTGATGGGTGCGGGTACTATTCTGCGCGAAGTGCGTTTTGCTGCTGAAATTTTGAGAAAAGATTTTGATGTAGAGGCTGACGTGTGGAGTGTGACCAGCGTGAACGAATTGACTCGCGATGGTCAGCGTGCAACCCGTTGGAATATGTTGAACCCAACTGCACCGCAACGTAAACCTTATATCACTGAAGTATTGGAAAAGGCTGAAGGCCCATTCATTATTTCTACCGATAACTTGAAAACTTATTCTGAACAATTGCGCGCTTATGTTCCTGGTCATTACACCGTATTGGGAACAGAAGGTTTCGGTCGTTCGGATACTCGCACGCAATTGCGTCACTTCTTTGAAGTGAACCGTTATTTTGTGGTGATTGCTGCGCTGAAATCTTTGGCTGATCAAGGCAAGATCAAAGCGGATGTAGTTGCAAAAGCAATTAAGAAATTCAATATTGATCCGGATAAAGCGGATCCCATGAGCGTATAAAAATCTCGCCCTCCCAAAAAGAGGGCGAGATTTTTTGCGTTATTCATCAATAACCTTTGATAGAAATAAAGAGGAAGCACAGTGGCTATTCAAACAATTAAAGTACCAGACCTCGGCGGCGCAGAAGGCGTTGAAGTCATAGAAATTTCCGTGAAAGTTGGCGATAGCATCGCAGGAGGCGACAGCATTGTTGTACTGGAAACGGATAAAGCCTCTATGGAAATTCCCGCTGAGGCCAGCGGTAAAGTCACTGCCTTGAAAATTAAAGTTGGCGATAAAGTATCGCAAGGCGACGCCTTAATTGATCTCGAAGTTGCAGGCGCTGCCTCTGCACCAGCTCCTGCTGCACCAACACCAGCGCCGGTTCCTGTTGCCGCTGCGCCTTCTGCGTCTGCAGAAGTTAAATTAGTTGTGCCTGATCTCGGTGGTGCCGAGGGCGTCGAAGTAATTGAAGTCGCGGTGAAAGTTGGCGATCAAATTAATTCGGGCGATTCCCTTGTTGTTCTCGAAACGGATAAAGCCTCGATGGAAATCCCTGCGGAAGTCGCCGGTACCCTTCTGAGTTTGTCCGTAAAAGTGGGTGATAAAGTTTCTCAAGGTTCAGTGTTAGGTGTTGTGTCAGCTGTTGGTGCCGCTCCTGCTGCTGCACCAGTTGTTGCTGCGCAAACTGCGGCACCAGCACAACCCGCTGCTGTTGCAGCGCCTGTCGCGGCTGCATCTGTTAGCGATGATGATGACGATGAAGAAGATGATGGTTCTGATGTTTACGCAGGCCCAGCCGTTCGCAAACTCGCTCGCCAATTAGGTGTTGATCTCGACAAAGTAAAAGCAACCGGTCCACGCGGTCGTGTGCAAAAAGATGATGTTCACGCTTACGTCAAACCGATTGTACAAGCGGTTCAATCCGGTAACGGTGCAGTAGGTTCAGGTATTCCTGCATTGCCGGTTATTGATTATTCAAAATTTGGCGAAATCGAAATCGTCAAAATGAGCAAAATCAAAAAGCTGACTGCCGATGCCATGACTCGCAGTTGGTTGAACGTTCCGCGCATTACGCAATTTGATGATGCCGACATTACTGATCTCGAGGCTTTCCGCAACAGCATGAAAGCCGAAGCAGAAAAACGCGGTAGCAAATTAACGCCATTGCCTTTCATCGTAAAAGCGGTTGCGGCGGCATTGGTTGCCGAGCCGTCATTCAATGTGTCCATGCATCAGGATGGTGAAAGCATTGTGCAGAAAAAATTTGTACACATTGGTATAGCAGTGGATACACCAAACGGTTTGTTAGTCCCCGTTGTTCGCAACGCTGACAAAAAAGGTTTGTTTGAATTAGCAGATGAAATTAATTTGCTGGCCAAAAAAGCACGCGATGGCAAATTAACTCCAGCAGAAATGCAAGGCGGTTGCTTCACCATTTCCAGCTTGGGTGCAATGGGCGGCAATGGTTTCACTCCAATGGTGAGCGCACCAACAGAAGTGGGTATTCTCGGTGTGTCACGCGCACAAATGAAACCTGTGTGGAACGGCAAAGAATTTATTCCACGCAATATGCTGCCTCTGTCATTGTCTTACGATCACCGCGCAGTCAACGGCGCTGATGCTGGCCGCTTTATGACTTATTTGGTTGGCGTAATTGGTGATTTGCGTCGCTTGTTGTTGTGATTGAAAAATTGTTAATTCAAAAAAGCCAGCAGATTTTGCTGGCTTTTTTGTTTGTGAAATTTTGATTTTTAAATTTTGATTTTAAAAGTAGGGAGTCAAGCTCCTCCCTTTGAAAAAGGGAGGCGGGGGAGGGATTTAGAGATTTTCAATTTTTCCGAGATTTTAAATCCCTTTTTCAAAGTGGGGGACTTGACTCCCTACTTTTCTAATTCAAAGTGCAATTCAATCCCCTCTCCCTCAGGGAGAGGGCTAGGGTGAGGGGAAATGCAAACCCAAAAATATAACCCATCGAATTTAGTTGCTGCACAACTGCAGCAACTCACCATCATTCGCAGCATTTTGTTGATACTGCTATGGACCAGCGTATTCGTCAGCATTTGGTTTTCAATCGAACTGGCGTTAACACCTATTATCAGTTTATTGAGTTTGTTCACGCTGATACACATACTGACGGGATTGCGCTTAAAAAATCCGCTGGCAATTGTCAAAATTGAATTTTTCATTCAGCTGTTGATTGATGTGTTGTTACTGAATTTGTTGTTCTATTTCAGCGGTGGGGCCACCAATCCCTTCGTGTCTTATCTATTGGTACCAATTTGTATTTCGGCCGCGACTTTGCCCTGGCGCTACACCTGGTTAATAACCTTTCTTTCAATTCTCGGTTACAGTCTGTTGATGTTTTTTTATCGGCCCCTATCGATTTTTGAAATGAACCATCACTCGCATGGATTCAGTTGGCACATAGTCGGAATGTGGTTTAACTTTTTTGTCAGTGCAGTGTTGATTACCTATTTCGTGGTGCGCATGGCGCGTGATTTGCGTGCGCAGGAAGATTTGCTCAACCAAATGAAGGAAGACGAGCTGCGTGATGAGCAGTTGATTGCTGTGGCAACGTTAGCCGCAGGTGCAGCCCATGAAATGAATACGCCTATGGCCACTATGAAAATTTTATTGTCAGAATTGCGTGCAACCCGTGCGCAGGATGATGAACTGATGCAGGATATTAATTTGCTGTCACAACAAGTTGATCTCTGCGCGGCCAGATTAAAGCAGTTGGTTCAGGATGCTGACATAGACTATCAATCCCAACTGCGCGAACGAAATGGATTGGAATATTACCAATATTTATTGGATCTCTGGCAATTGATGCGACCTAATTTGGTTTGCAACAAAACCTTATCGAACGAATTACAACATACTCGTATTCGTTACGATTCCCGTCTTGATCACGCCATTTTAAATTGCCTCAACAACGCCGCCGATGCCAGCCCTGAAAAAATTGCAGTAGATATTTTGGTAAAAGATAAATCCATTATCGTGAAGATTACCGACTGGGGCAGCGGACTCACTCAAAAAATTCAATCGCAATTAGGCAAAGAAATGATCACTACCAAATCCGATGGTATGGGAATAGGGATGTTGCTTACTTATGCGAGTATTAAACGAATGGGGGGTGAAGTGATGCATCAGGCTAATCATCCGCAGGGGACTGTGACGATTATTTCGTTGCCCGTGGTTTTATCAAGGCTAAATAATTAATTAACAATATCTGTATTTGGCTACTAAATTATCGCATGAATCAATTACCGTTTAATTCTATAAAAAAACCTTTCGACATTTAATTTTTCCGTTTGACACGAACCTGACCTCAATATTTTTTTTGGCTGTATGTTGTCGCTGTGCCGATTTATGGCATAACTAACCCGACTAGACCCAAAATATTGAGGAATTCGTAATGAAAAAAATATTTTTTTCCATATTGATGACATTATTTATGCCATTATCGGCGTTTGCTTTGACGAGTACATTTCAAATACATGGCTCGCAATGTGAAGAGAATGGAAATGTTACAACCCGCGATCAATGGGGAGTAAGCGTTGGTGCTCCATATCCATGGGGTTTGAGAACGGCGGGATTGTTTACTTTAAGATGTCCAGTCATTATCAATGCTACATTTCGTCCAACATCAGCATGGTTGGTTGTCAGAGCCTATGATCGTCATCCTGATGCCGACGTTGCCTGTACACTGAGTGCAACTGACAGTGCAGGTAGTTTGTTGGGTTCAGCGACAGGGCAAACATCTGCAACAGGCGCTGGCGTGAAAATTTTTCAAGTTGGCGTGATTACTCTTGGACAACCTTTGGTATCAAAATATTTTTACCTGACTTGTTCTCTGCCTCAATCCTATGATGGCGCTCGTTCATATTTAACTTCTATAGATATAAACGTTTCTAACTAGTATCAAAAGCGGCCAGATATTTAACCTGGCCGCAATTCCTTTAAATATAAAATAGCAATGTATTTATGAAATCCATTTTGTTAAGTATTTTATTTGTTTTGATAATAGTGGCATATTTTTTCTATCCAGAGCCTCTAAAAAAAATGGAGACCATAACTGACATATCTTCGGATAGATCGATTGAATCATTAGAAAAAATTTTTAAACTAAATGAGTTGGATTATATAAATGAAAAAAAATCAATAAATAAAACTATTCCAGATCTACCAGTGAGTGATCCATTGAATATGGATACATCTATATCAGATATAGAGTTATTAGAGCTGGCCAGGGTTGCTATTCAGGGAGATGATCCTGCATTAAAACCTGAAGCTTTTGATTTGTTGATTAACTTATCACAATCTGAGGCTGCTTTGTTTTTAAACACACTTGCCATGGAAAAAGTATCTGATCCCTATATTGCACAAATGGTAATTAGGGGAATGTTACATTTTCAACTCGAAAAAGACTTGTTGACAGATGATAATATAAAAAATCTATACGAACTT
>CAMLML010000121.1 GCA_946481095.1 uncultured Cellvibrio sp. | reverse complement strand
ATGAAATTGTAAATTTTTGGGGCGAGGGCCAACACGGCCTGGCAGTTTCCCAAATTTTTTTATAATTTATTTTTTATGGCCCGCCCCGTGCCCATGGGGGTGGATTGGTGGGGGTGAAAGGGACGTGACCAATAAAATCTACAACCAGACATGTAAGAAATCATTACGCAAAGAATTGCGAAGCAATGCACCGGCTCCAGAAAAAATATTGTGGAATAAAATCAAGACCAATCAGTTAGGCGTAAAATTTAGAAGGCAATACGGAATAGGCCGTTATGTTGCTGATTTTTATTCGCCGCAAATAAAATTGGTAATTGAATTGTATGGTGATGGCCATTACCAGGACGGCAGCCAGGAATATGATACGATTCGTGATCAATTTATGCATTCATTAGGAATAGTCGTTTTACGATTTTGAAACGATGAAGTGATGCGAGAATTAAATGGGGTTATTGGGAAAATTGTGGATGTAATTGAAGATCTTTCACCCTAGCCCTCCCCTTGGCAAGGGGGGGGGATAATAAATTTTACACTGACCCTAGTTATCGTTAAATGTTTTCGCTAAGTAGGTACTGAGAATGAAAAATAAGTCATCTCTATTAATTAAAATAGTTTATTCTCCTAGGCTATTATTCAAGAAAATTATTACTAAATTTCGAGATGGATACTGGTGGCCTGTGTTGGCTTTGCTGGTAATTGCTGGGGTATGGATTTGGATAGCGAAAGAAATCCCATTGCCCGTAGAGAATACTGTTGAAAAATATGGGGTTTATGGAGATAGTTTTGGACAACTCACATCATTTTTCACCGCTCTTGGATTTGCCGGGCTAATAATTACAATTTTTTTGCAGCAAAAACAACTTCGTTCTCAGGATGAGGCTTATAAGCACAGTAAATTTAAGGAAGAAAAAGCGGAATATGAGGAGATTTTGTTTAGACTGCTTGAAATCTATAGGCAGACACTCTTGGAGGTCAGTGTGGGAGATTTTGTTGGGCGTTCTGTACTTAGGGAGGCCTTGAGCAGAGTAGATGCAGCAATTGTGGAAGAAGGAGTGAGCGGCTTTCCACCGGATTTACAAGGACGAATAGATGGAGGTAATTTAAACGAAAGCGATTATCAGCGAATTGATTATTTTCATTACCGAAATTTCAAGATAGTAGGAGCCGAGATTCACCCTCAGGCTCGCTTAGTAGATACTTTTGAAGTATTGCTTGATCATGTTGTCAGCGGTGCACCAAATCAATTGCTAATAGATACTTATAAAAAATTAGTTTTCGCTCAAATTACTTTTCTGGAATGTCGCTACTTTTTTTTGGTTTCGCTCTCCCATCCTAGTCGATCTCGCCTTAGAGAACTCCTGGCAGCTTCGGGGTTTTTTGATAATCTCTCTCGTACTTCAACTCATCGAATTCACAGAGATATGTACAAGGAATATTGGGGTGTTTCTATAGACAAACGTCCTGGCATATCTAGTATTCCGATGCCACCGGGACGTGTTAAGTCTGCACTGCGTGCACATAAAGCTGCGGGTGGAACTCCAAAAAGAACTTATACTCTTTTAGGAGTACGCCGATCTAAAGATCAACTTAACTCATGATTGAGTTTCATTTCTCTTTTATCTGGTTTCTAAACTTCTGAATTCAGAAAAACCCACCATCCGGTGGGTTTTCAACTTCTAACCAATCAAAAATCACCCCTCAGCACGTCCCCCAGCATCCCCACCTAATTTCAAAAAGATTTTCTCCAAATCCTTCTGCTTATTCTTCCCAAATCCACCCAACACATTAATCGCATGACGCAACCGCGCCCTCGTCATATCTGGCCCAATAATTTGCATTGAATCAACAACGGAGAAAGATGCAGTAGTACCTGCAATTGCAATAAATATTGGCGCTAATGCATCTTTCACTTTTATGCCCATTTGATCGGCGAGGGTTTTGAGTTCGGTGAAGAGGGTGTCTTTGTCCCAGAAGCGTAGGGCTTCCAAACGCCATAAAGCGAATTGTAAAAATTCTTTTTGTTTTTCCAGTTCCAATTTATTGGCAGTGAATAACGTTTCAGTGATTGGTAGCATGCCGCTGACTAAAAAGCTGGCGAGGGGGGCGAAATCACTTAATGTTGTCATGCGTGATTGGGCGTGGGGTAGGGCTTGCATTAGCATGTCTTTGTTGAATGCCCATTGATGTAAACGTTCGGCGAGTTGTTCGTGGGTGAAATTTTCGCGGATCCAGGCGCTGTTTAACCAGCTGAGTTTTTCGACATCGAAAATTGGGCCACCGAGCGACACGCGCATTAAATCGAAATGTTGTTGCATTTCTTTTAGTGTAAATTTTTCGCGTTCGTCTGGCATGGACCAACCCATACGGCCCAAATAATTCAACATGGCTTCGGGTAAATAACCCATGCGTTTGTAATAGAGAATGCTGGTGGGATTTTTGCGTTTGCTGAGTTTGGATTTATCCGGATTACGCAGCAAAGGTAAATGACAAAGTACTGGTGCTTGCCAGCCAAAATATTCGTAAAGTTTTAAATGTTTGGGAGCAGAATTGATCCACTCTTCGCCACGAATCACGTGAGTGATTTTCATTAAATGATCATCCACCACATTCGCCAAATGATATGTCGGCATACCATCAGCTTTTAAGAGCACTTGCATATCCACTTGCGACCATTCGATTTCAATTTTGCCGCGCAACAAATCGTCGATCACACAAACGCCTTCTTCCGGAATTTTCATGCGAATCACATAAGGTTCGCCTGCATCCAAGCGTGCTTGCACTTCTTCTTTACTGAGTTTTAGATAGCGGCCATCGTATTTGGGTGTTTCGCCGCGCGCTTGTTGTTCGCGACGCATCTCGTCCAATTCTTCTGCGGTCGCAAAACAATAAAAAGCGTGACCTTTTTCGACCAATTCATAAGCGTATTTGCCGTAAATATCCATGCGCTCGCTTTGACGATAAGGGCCGTGTGGGCCGCCGACATCGGGGCCTTCGTCCCATTCCAAACCTAACCAACGCAGGCTGTCCAAAATCGCTTGTTCTGATTCGGGTGTGCTGCGGGTTTGGTCTGTGTCTTCTATGCGCAGTAAAAATTTGCCACCGTGTTGACGTGCAAAACACAAATTAAACAATGCGATGTATGCGGTGCCTACATGGGGATCACCTGTGGGGGAGGGGGCAATGCGGGTGCGGACTTCGGACATAAATGCGGCCTTTTGGGAATCGGAACGGAAGTTATAAAAAGGCGCGCATTATACGCGAATATCCGGAGTCCCCAACAAAGCTAATCCAGTCGGTTTTGTCGGCTGACTTTTTGAAAATAGAGAGACAAGAGGAGTTTGCTAATTAAATGAGTTTTATAGATGAATCAGATGGTTAATTTTCAATCTTGCGGCACACATATCCACAGTGATGCCAAGCGCCTCACATTAACTTAAATTCACAATTGATCGGGAAAGTTGATTCTGATTAGATCAAATCCAGATCATTACAAGATGGCCACCAAATTAATTTGCATAAGGTTTGGTTGGTTATTAAAGACACCTAAAAAGTCTTCGGTAATTGCGGTTTGGATGGATACTAGCCTTCCTGGAGTATTGGTAACACTCGAAGTCAGCAGGCTCTTTTGCTTGGGAGAAGAAGTTTTAACTCCTTTTCTAGAAACAAAAATAATTGAGGTTACCAAGATGTTTTCCAAGGTATTGACGATATTTACGTTGGGTGTTGCCCTTGCAAGTTGTGGAGGGGAAAAACTGGACGATACATCGAGCTCGTCGCGAGATGCTGCCTCTTCCAAAACTGCTGTGACCAGCTCATCCAGAATGTCAGTTAGCTCGAGTAGCACTGTTGTTATAGTCACTTCGTCATCTGCCAGCTTGGTTGAAGCGACGAGTTCAAGTGCCGTTGTCAGTTCGATATCTTCTCTTGGTTCAAATTCGAGTCTATCCGGTTCCACAGGTAATGCGGTAGCGGGTAAGGCTATTTTTGAAAGTCAGTGCCTCGCTTGTCATGGTGCGTCAGGTAAGGGCCCATTCGTAATTGATGCAACCAAGGTTAGCTACAAGTACAAAGATAATTCGCAGCAAACCCTGGTTTCTTACATAAATGATTGGATGCCTGACGGAAGTGCAGCTAAATGTATTAACCAATGTGCCGAGGATACTGCAGCTTATATTCGCAGTTGGGTTTCTGTAGTTTCTCCTTCGTCAAGTTCATCTTCCTCTGTACTTTCTTCAAGTAGTTCAATCGCTCGGTCGAGCTCTTCTTTGTCTGTCAGAAGTTCAGTGAGTTCGAGTGTCCTGCGTAGTTCATCCTCTACCCTGAGCAGCATAACCAGCTCCAGTTCATCGTCGATGAGTAGTTCCAGATCGTCGTCGATGAGTAGTAGTTCCAGTTCCAGATCCTCGAGTTCCAGATCGTCTTCCATGAGCAGTATCTCGAGTTCCAGATCATCGTCTGTGACGAGCATATCCAGTTCATCAAGCAATTCTTCCAATGCCGCTACTGGCGCTTATAAGTTGGACTGCGGCCCTTATGGCGAAGCCTACCTGAGCTCTGGGCCGCCTCAAAACCGTGTCAATTACGTCATTTTAGGTGATGGTTACACCGATACTGAATTGGATACCTTGCTCATGGATCACATAGAGAAAGGTTTGAGTAAGCGGTTTGGTAGTCCCATAGGCAAGCCGTTTGATCGTTACAAGAATTTTATTAATGTCTGTGTTTTGAAAGTTGCCAGCCCTGTTTCCGGTGTTTGTGACAGTAGGACACCTTTCAAAACTTGCGGTGACGATGAAAGCCGTTTGTGCAATTACGACCGTGGAGCGGTAGATCGTGCAATCAATGACTATCTGCCCGCTGGAATTGAAGCCGACTGGGTGGCGGTCGTTCTGAATAATGACCGATGGTGGAATGCCGGTGGGTCTCCTATGTGTTGGTCCGGGGGTCATCCTGATGCAGCAGGTGCCGAGCTGCATGAAGCGGGTCATGCGTTCCATCAGTTGGCGGATGAGTACAACGGTACCAGCGGTAATTGTGGTGAATTCGCCGAGGTTAATTCAACGGCGAATAAGGAAACTACCGCTGGCAAGTGGGATAAGTGGCTTGGGTACAATCAAGCAGGCGCAACCGGTATGCAAAGCGTATTTGAAGGAAGTCGTTATTGCAGCAACTCTAGCGGACAGTTCCGCCCTTCCCAAAACTCTATGATGAACAGTTTATTTGGAAACAATCTTAATACGAGTTTTAACTCGGTATCACGTGAACAAATTGTCTTTTCTATCTGGCGCATTATCGATAGTCCTTATGATTCTGTAACTCCTTCTGCGGGACCTGTAACTAACCCAAGCCAACTTGAGGTAAGAGTGATTGATCCTGCGGTTGTGAGTGTCGATTGGGCTATTGATGGCAAGGTTGTAAAACCCAATGGTGGGCAGGTATTTAATTTGGCTGAGCAAAATCTGGCGCCCGGACAATACGAAATTACCGCCAAAACTTATGACAATGCAGGAGACGATCTGGTTCGTAACCGTGAAGGCACTTGTCCCCCTTCCGTTTCAGGTCGCTACTGTCACAGAACAGGCTGGTTGCGTTCCACTAAAACAGTGACTTGGCAGGTTACTCTTCAATAACAACGGTAAAAGTCCGCAAGGCAAATGGAATTGCCGGATTTTTTTTGGTGCATGTTATGAAACTTGGTGTTCGTTTGAATTATCCGGGATTGGCTGTAGCTCTGGTCTTGCTGATTGTGCTTGTAGTAATTGGGTTTGTTGAGGGTGACGGCCAAAAGCCTGAAGTTGTTGCAGATATCAGTGTTCCTGCTCAAGTGCAGGAAGATCGAAAAATCGAGCATTTGGCTGCCGATAAGCTTCTCGTCAAGCAACCTGAGATTCAGTCAATTAAAGATTCGCCTGTTTTTATGGGCGAGCCTGGCGACCATCCCCACCCGATAACGGAAGAGCATCTTGATCTGTTTGCTGAGAACGAGATTTTTGCCGAGATTCTCGGAGCTTTGGATGTGCAGGATCTGGAAGGTTTGAAGGAGTTAAGCCCTAAATACAGGCTACATAGCCCAGAAAAGTATGTTGTGCAGAACGGGCTCGACCTGATTATTAATTGTATGAGTAATAAAACCGCCTCAGCGATTTATTCAGCGCAGTCTTATTACGATACCGAAAAAGCATCCCGTTTACGTCGTTATGTCAGGCGCTTCTGTTTGGAGTGAAACGTAAAGCCATTCAAAGCCAGATGATTACTGGGGTATCCAGAGAAAATTACGGAGTCTGGCGATTGGTTACTTAAAAATTTTGAGGAGAATAATAATGTTGGTGATTAAGGTAGCAATTTTTACCCTATGCCTTGTTTTAGTGGGCTGCGGAGGGGGTCCTGTCATTGACGATCCCGAAGGAGGATCAAGCAGCTCATCCAAAAGCAGCCTGTCATCCAGTAGTTTTTCCTCGAGCCTGGTGAGTAGCTCGTTTTCAAGCAGTGCTACTGTTATATCCTCTCAAAGTAGTATGCCTGTTGTTATTGTGTCGTCGTCAAGATCGTCATCCGTAAGCAGTATTTCTGTCGTCAGGTCTTCCAGTAGTTCACTAACTCGTTCGTCCAGTCCCGCTTTCAGCAGTTCTTCTATAAGCCGGTCATCTTCGAGTGTGGTTTCAAGTAGTTCCTCTTCAAGCCGGTCATCTTCGAGTATGGTTTCAAGTAGTTCCTTTTCAAGCAGGTCTTCTTCGAGTAGATCCTCCAGCCTTGCTTCAAGCAGCCCCGGGTCTGTTGCTGTAGGTACGAGCAACTTCAGTATGCAATGCGCGAGCTGCCATTCTACGCCTCATGTGAATGGGGTTTTTGGTAAGGGGTCATCGTTTGAATTTGATGTCAATAAATTCAAATTCCCTGCAAAAACTACCTACCCGGAGACTCAACAAGGCTTGGCAGATTACATCAGGGATCAGATGCCTTTAGGAAATGCTACTGCTTGCGCTGATCAGTGTGGAAAAGATATTGCGGCTTATTTGTGGTCAATCCGTGGTACTCCGGTTGAAGTGGGTGCCTGTGCGCCGTCTTTCCCGCAAGATTTGATTTTGCTCTCGGATTTGCCGTTTACAAATTCGGTGGCTGCGTTACTCGGTGAGCAAGCATTAACAGGAAGCAAACTAACAGATCCGGCGTCAAAGTTGTTCACACAAAAAAGTTTAGTGGCGAATACTTCTCTGATTAATGCAAGGTTGGATATTGCGTCCAATGTTGCCAACAGCCTGGCGACTCGCATAAGTTCAGTTACCGGCTGTACCAATGGCGATCAGGCCTGCGCTACTCGCTTTATTACCGATCTGGCAAAACGAGGGTTTAAGCGGCCTCTCAGTACGGCGGAAATAAGCGACTTGCAAGCAGTATTCAATCTGGGCGCGCAAACCTCCTATGACAAAGGCATTCAATTGGCTGTGCAGGCAATTTTAATATCGCCTTCTTTTAATCATCGCACAGAATATGGCGCAGAGACTGCAGCGGGGCGATTCGAATTAACACCGCATGAGTTTGCCAGTACGTTGGCATTTTTATTAACTGACACGCTCCCTGATCGTGAATTAATGGCTGCAGCTGATAGCGGTGCACTTGCCAGTTCGTCAGAGAGGGAAAAACAAGTTCAGAGGCTCCTTGCGCTGCCATCCACAAAAAGTAGTTTGGAATATACCTTATTGTCTGCCTGGAACTTCGGCAACCTTTTCGGTAA
>CAMLML010000120.1 GCA_946481095.1 uncultured Cellvibrio sp. | reverse complement strand
ACGACCATCCAACAGTTCGGCGACTGGTTTTGATGCTTTGGCGAAAGTACATACGGATATTATTGTGTTGGCGCTGAGTTGTAATTTGACGGCATCGGTTTCAATTGCTTTTGGTGATGACACACACAACCACATTTTTGATGCACTGGGTGGTCGTATGTCGCATTTGTCGCACCACTTTAACCAGACACTGTTCAATGAAGACATGGTGTATATGCAAGGCCTGACCAAAAACCTTCTGGATAAATTAAGTGCAGCTGGATTGATGAGTTCAACCATTGTGACCCAGGTGTCGGATATGGGTGATCCTGATCAACACGGTAATTCCAACGTACCTATGTTGGTCGGTGGTGCAGGTATTTCCGGTGGACGGGTGTTGGATGTTGGCGGCATGTCCCAAGTCAACCTCTACCAAACTATCGGATTGAAACTCAGAGCTGATCAAAGTGCTGGTGCCGCTGCTTACCGAAACTGGGAGGTTTCGCCTATTACGGGCTTGTAATATCCAGTAAAAAAACAGCAGGCTAAACCTGCTGTTTTGTAGGTTTTGCGACCAGGTGAGTTATTGGTATTCAACTAAAATCAAAAAAACTTCAACTTTTTGTAAATTGATAGAGTTTTTCGCGCAAGGATTAACCGCCTGTTCCGCTTTTTGAGCAAACTTTTCTTCATTTCACCTTCCCCCGCCGCACCGCCTCGGAGTAACCATATTGGTACGTGCGGGTTTTTTATTGGTGAAAACACGGCAAGAAAATAATAAGTGATTAGACGGAATGAAACCTATGAACCAAGCTCAAAAAATTGTAGATACTCATCTTTTAAAAACTTTTTTCTCTATCGATTTAATTGAACAAGGTGTGGGAAAAGTTACCTTGAAACTCACCAGCAAGGGTATAGCTAATGGGCAATTCGGAGTCTTGGGGTGCATTTTTGATTATGCCGCACAAATTGCTGGATATAAGACTCTGGAACAATCTTTCATATCCGAGTGTGAAATAAATGTTCACCATGAACTGCAAATGGATAACCTGATTGTTAATGCAAGCATCGTGTCCGCCAATAAACAGTATGCCGCTTATCACTGCGAAATTTACAGCATCAATTCGTCACCCAGTCTGTTGTTAGCAGAATCCCATGGGACATTACATAAAGCAGTTTTTCAAAAAGCGAATTTGCAAACAGTTCATATACTAAAAACCCCGGTAAAAAATGCAAATTCGACACTGACCCGTTGTGAATAAGGCCTGATGTAAAAACATAATAATAATTAAAGGACGATTGCTGTTCCACTTGATAGTCGAAGATTTATCAGAAATCTGTAATCAACCCTAAACAATAAGTGAGGATTTATGAAAAATAATATATTCAAATACTTTTCTTTACTCTTGATTTTGTCATCTGCAATTGCCACAACACAGGCGCAAACCTGCACAGCAACTGCAGTAACGCCTTATATAAAAATCGCGGGCACCTGGAATAATGTCTCCAGCGCCACTATTAGCTCAGGAAACCAAATAGTGTTTGGCCCACACCCGACTCGCGGCGGCTCCTGGTCCTGGAGCGGTTGCGGAACCTCCGGTAGTTCACGCGAACAAACAGTATCACCCTCCGCAAGTTGTACTGCTACAGCCGTTTACACAAACACTTGTGGTGCCAAAACTACCCGTACATTTTCAATCACTGTCTCAGGTATGCGAAATATCACCAGCCTGAATTTATCGAAAGAAATGTCCCCCGGTTGGAATCTTGGTAATACTCTGGAGGCCATAGGTGGTGAGACAAACTGGGGGAATCCGAAGGCATCCCAAACACTGATGAATTCAGTAAGAGCTGCGGGTTTCAGATCAATTCGCATTCCTGTGTCATGGAAACAATATGCAGATGCCAACGACAATATCAGTGCCAGCTGGATGGCCCGTGTTACTGAAGTGGTAAATTACGCACGAAACGCAGGTTTGTATGTCATGATCAACATCCACTGGGATGGTGGCTGGATGCAGCCAACTTACGCGCAACAATCAATGGTCAATACCCGCATTACAAAGTTCTGGACACAAATCGCCAATAACTTTAAAAACTATGATGACTATTTATTATTTGCCGGTACCAATGAAGTGCTAAAAGATGGTGATTATGGTACGCCAACGGTTGAATATTACACAGTACAAAATAGTTTCAACCAAACATTTGTGAATGCGGTGCGTGCTACCGGTGGCAACAATGCTTCACGTCATTTGGTGGTGCAAGGTTTCAATACCAATATTGATCACACTGTCAATTTTTTCAGAAAACCAACTGATTCAGCGTCCAATCGTTTAATGGTAGAAGTACATTACTATGATCCTTACAACTTTACGTTGAATGATAATGATACGATTTGGCAATGGGGCAACATTGCCACTAATCCTGCCGCTACGGAAACCTGGGCAAACGAGCCTTTTGCAGATGCACAAATGCAAAAAATGAAAACCAAATTCATTGACGCGGGTATGGGGGTAATTCTTGGGGAATATGCTGCAACATCGCGATTGAATATATCTGGAGCCGAAAGATATCGTACCTATTGGAATCAATACATCACCAGAGCCGCTTATACCCGGGGAATAGTGCCTATGTATTGGGATATTGGTGCTACAGGCGATAACACAACAGGTTTATTTAATCGCAATACCGGCGCGCAGGTTTATCCAAATTTAATCAGCACAATTGTCAATGCTGCACGGTAATTAAAAACCAAATCAACCAGACAAGTAAAAACAAAAATTAACGATACAAATTTTTAAAGCGGAACATGTTGTGGTCTAATCAGACCACAACATTAAAACCAAAACAAAAAATAATGCGTTCAAATATAAATCGAGGTGAGAGTCAATATGAAACTAATCAACACATTAGTGTTTTTCGGAGCTGTGTCATTAATTACAGCATGCGGCAGTAGCGGTGGTTCTAAAGGCAGTGAATCTGTTTCCAGTCGAATAAGTTCATCAACTGTTGTATCCAGTTCATCAATTTCTTCTTCTGTCTCTTCAAGCTCACAATCAGTCAGCGTTTCCAGTGCAAGCCAGGTAAATAGTTTCCCCAGCTACAATACCAATCCACTTGCTGCGGATATGACGGGCATGCAAAGTAATGCTGTTGAATTGGCAGCCAAAATGTCATTGGGATGGAATATAGGAAATACGCTTGAAGCCACAGGAGGAAAAAGTGAAACCTATTGGGGCAATCCAAAAATCACTGAAGATTATGTCAAGTTTGTAAAACAATCCGGCTTCAATGCAATTCGGCTTCCCGTTTCCTGGAATCAGTATGCGGATCAAACTACTGCTCAAATTGAAATTGAGTGGTTAAACAGAGTTAAGGAAGTCGTGAAATATTGTGTTGATAATGATATTTACGTGGTTGTAAATATTCATTGGGATGGCGGCTGGTTGGAAAATAATGTCACCACTGCAAAACAAGCTGAAAATAATTTAAAACAAAAAGCCTTCTGGGAACAAATTGCCACTCACTTGCGTGACTTCGATGAACATTTAATGTTTGCCAGTGCCAATGAACCTAATGTCAGTGCATCCGATGGCTCGACAAGCAATGCTGAAAAAATTGCAAGGATGAATGTTTTATTGTCCTATCATCAAACCTTTATCGATGCAGTGCGTTCGACTGGCGGAAAAAATGCTTATCGGGTATTAATTGTGCAAGGCCCCAATACAGATATTGAATTAACCAATCAACTCATGACACAAATGCCTGTTGATACAACGCCTAATCGTTTAATGGCCGAAATACACTTCTACTCGCCCTGGAACTTCACAGGAATGACCAAAGATGAATCCTGGGGCAACCAATTTTATTATTGGGGTAAAGATTTTCATTCAACCACCGACACAGCACACAACCCAACCTGGGGTGAAGAAGAAAAGGTTGATGAATTACTGGGTTTAATGAAAACCCAATTTGTTGATAAAGGAATCCCTTTAATTGTTGGCGAGTTTGGCTCACAACGCCGCGATAATTTAACCGGTGATGCATTAGCACTACACCTTGCATCCAGAGCCTATTATTTTAAATACGTTACCCAACAATCTATAGCGAATGGTCTGATTCCTTTTTATTGGGATACAGGTACTGCCCTGAGCAGAAGTTCCAACACTGTATTGGAACAACAAACATTGGATGCGTTGCTTGAAGGCGCAGGAAAAAAATAAATGAAAAACTGGATCCCTGCTTCCGCAGGGATGACGAAAATAGATAATGATTAAAAACGACAGGAACATTATGAAATCAATAAAATATTTTTTACTCGGTATTTTGCTATTGAATATCCCTGCCTGGTCACAGGATCGCAATATTGAGATTGATATAAAGCAGGTTCAAGGTGATTTTGATACTTTTTTTAAAACCAGCGTTGGTGCCGGTCGCGCTAATGAAGGTTTGCGTGCTGATTGGCAGCAGCAACTTGCTGAAATAAAACGCGATACGGATTTTCGTTACATCCGTATGCATGGTTTGTTAACAGATGATATGGGCGTGTATCGCATCAATGCCCAGGGAAAAGAACAATATAACTTCCAATATATTGATGCACTTTTCGACTACATCCTCAGCATCAACATGAAACCTTTTGTTGAATTGGGTTTTATGCCCTCTTCCCTTGCCAGCGGCGATAAAACTATTTTCTGGTGGCGAGGTAATGTCACGCCACCACACAGTTATGAAAAATGGGAAACCTTAATTAAAAAACTAACTGAACATTTCACTGAGCGCTATGGCGCAGAAGAAGTTGCAAGTTGGTATTTTGAAGTCTGGAATGAACCCAATCTCGAAGGATTTTGGGCGGGTTCGCAGCAAGACTATTTTAAACTTTATGCTCATGCAGCCAAAGCGATAAAAAGTGTTAATCCAGACTACAAAGTGGGTGGCCCCGCTACAGCAGGTGCAGCCTGGATTCCGGAAATGATCGACTTCTGTGTTAAAAATAAAGTGCCACTGGATTTTGTCAGCACCCATTCTTATGGTGTTCATCAGGGTTTTCTCGATGAGTTTGGTAGTACCGGGACAGTACTGGCAAAAGATGAATGGGCAGTCAGTGGTGATGTATTAAGAAATCGAAAAGAAATTTCAGAATCGGCCATGCCCAATCTGGAATTGCATTACACCGAATGGAGTTCATCCTATACACCTGCAGATCCAACTCATGATAGCTATCATCAAGCTGCTTATATTTTGCAAAAATTAAAACAAGTCAGCGGTGTAGTTCAATCTATGTCCTATTGGGTATTTACAGATATTTTCGAAGAACCGGGCCCACGCTTTGAAGCATTTCATGGTGGTTTTGGTTTAATGAATACACAAGGGATTAAAAAACCGGCTTATTTTGCCTATCAGTTTTTAAATCAATTACAATCGACGGAATTAAAAAATGCTGACAAGCAATCATTTGCTACTACTGATAACAAGGGAAATGTGCAATTGCTCTTGTGGGATATGACACACACCTTACCTGAAGGCATTAATAATCAGCAGTACTATATAAAAGATTTACCCCCTGCTAATAAAGGTAATGTGAACATTAAAATTAATGGTCTTAAAAAAGGCCGCTATAAATTAAAAATCTCGCAAGTGGGTTATCAACAGAATGATGCTTTTACTGCCTATATAAAAATGGGCTCACCAGCCCAACTGACAAAATCGCAAGTCAGTGAGTTAAAAGCGCAAGCCACAGGAAAACCATCATCAGAAAAATCCATTCGCATCACTAAAGAAGGTTTTTATAACCTGAGCCTGCCTTTGCGAGAAAATGATGTGTATTTGCTAGAAATAGGTGTTGATCATTAAACGATAGTTATATTTTTTGCAAAACCACCCTATAATAATTTTTTGCATTGTCATCCCTGCTTTCGCAGGGATGACTATAACTTTTTTTGAGTCCGAGAATTTTCATGACCGATACTACACGAAGAAATCTATTCAAAGCCTGTTTGATTGGCACAGTTGCCACACCCTTTTCAAGTGTGTTGACCGTAGAAGCGGCTTCAAAAAATATCAATAAAAATAATTGTGCAGATTTTGTTCCCAAGTGGAGTAAAGGCATTGAAGGCCAACGTAATGCCGATTTGGGAAATGCGACTTACCTGAACCCCATTATGCCAGGCGATCATCCTGATCCGACTGTTTTGAAAGATGGTGAAGATTATTACATGACATTTTCATCGTTTGATTCTTATCCCGGAATTGTCATCTGGCACTCAACAGATCTTGTGAATTGGTCACCTGTTACTGCAGCACTCACGCGTAATATTGGAACTGTTTGGGCACTGGATATTTGTAAGCATGAAAATCGTTATTACATTTATATTCCCGCATTATCTCCAGGAAAACCCTGGTCAACTTATGTGATTTGGGCTGATAAAATTACCGGACCATGGAGTGATCCGATTGATCTAAACATCAGTGGCTGCATTGACCCCGGTCACATAGTGGGTGAAGACGGAAAACGTTATTTATTTGTAAACGGAATCCGAAAAGTACGTTTAACGGATGATGGGCTTGCAACAGATGGTGAGGTTGAACATGCCTACAGTCCATGGCGTTATCCGGAAGATTGGATCGTTGAAAATTTTGCACCTGAAGGGCCAAAATTATTTCGAAAAGATAATTGGTTTTATTTGATTACAGCAGTAGGTGGCACTGCAGGTCCAGTCACTGGCCACATGGTCATTGCTGCGCGCTCGCGTTCAATTCATGGCCCATGGGAACACTGCCCTCATAATCCATTAGTAAGAACCTTGTCAGAAAGTGAACCCTGGTGGTCTAAAGGTCATGCCACTTTAATTGAAGGACCAAAAGGTGATTGGTGGATGATCTATCACGGATATGAAAATGGTTTTAGAACACTCGGCCGACAAACTTTATTAGAACCGATTGAATGGACAAGTGATGGCTGGTTTCGTGCAACAGGTGGTGACCTCTCCCTGCCCTTGCCAACACCTTTAAAAAAATCACCAACAAAAAAATCCAATGTTGGTATGGCGCTCTCCGATGATTTTTCTACCAATAAATTTGGTATCCAATGGTGTTTTCATAATCCAAAACCCGACGAAATGTCTCGCGTAAAATACGGTAAAAAATATTTGGAGCTGACAGCAGCAGGAAATTCACCAATTGATAGTTCACCATTGACTTGCGGTGTTGTCGATCGCGCCTATCAGGTAGAAGTTGATCTCACATTATCAGGCGATGCCGAAGCCGGCTTATTACTTTTCTATAATCACAAAGCATTTATTGGTGTGGGATTTACTGCAGAAAAAATCAAAACCTATCAATATGCAGAAGAACAAACCTGGGCAAGTGTGCCCATCAAAACTCGAAAACTTCGAATCAGATTAATCAATGATCATCATGTAATCACTTATCAATATTCACAAGACCAGGGTAAAACCTGGCAACTCCACCCTACCCGCATGGAGGCCTCCGGAATGCATCATAATGTCTTCGGCGGATTTTTAAGTTTGAAAGTCGGTATTTACAGTTCAGGGAATGGAAAGGTGCAATTGAGTCATTTTCGATACAGTGCGATTGCCTAATAGCATAAATCAGCATTCGCTGAATTATTTTTAAATACTTACATCAAGGAAGGTTATTTTCCATCACCTACTTAATGTCAATTCCAGCTACACGAGCAAAGGCAAGATAATCAAGCGCTGTATTATGGTCATGCACAATTCGCCATTGCCCGTCTTGCAATTGAAAAACATAAGTTAGCCAGGTGCTGAATGAGTCGGCATCTGCTTTGGGACGATATTCATACTTGATAAGCGCCATAGCAACATCCTCTCCAACAACTTTATGCACCACCTTCCCTTCCCAAATCCAGTTTGGATCTTCAAACCACTGCCGATGAATTTCTATCGTTTCTGCAGGCGTTGTGAATGCATGTCCATTTTGTACGATTGTATAAAGCGTTTCATCGCGAGTGAGATGTAATTTGAATGCTTCAATATCCCGATTGGAGATTGCATCAAAATGTTGTTGTAGGGCTTCATCGAAATCTGGTTTCATGCAAACCTCTTTTTCTATAGTGCAATTTTCTTATTTAGAGCAATATTGTTCATAAAATTATACGCAATTACTTTTATTAAATAATTTCCACAATTTCATGCCTAGTGGTCAAAGTACCGTCAGATATTATTCGGCCATTCGGAAATTGAATAGGCTCCATCAGTTTCAGCACAGTCTGCTTTGAAAATG
>CAMLML010000119.1 GCA_946481095.1 uncultured Cellvibrio sp. | reverse complement strand
CTGAAAGAGGCCAATTCAACGGAATTTAATCGACAAACTCCGCATCCGGTTATTGGTTTGATTACCGAATGGACAACCACCGAAGGTGCAGTTGAAAAGCGTGATGAATCCTCTGATCTGGGTGGCACCATGCGTTTGGGTGCACAAGAGTGTCGTTTGGTTGCTGATGCCAAGGCGCGTGAAATTTATGGTGCAGATGTGATTGTTGAACGACATCGTCATCGTTATGAAGTTAACAACAACTATGTTGACCGTTTGCAACAAGCCGGTTTAAAAATCGGCGGTTGGTCTGCGGATGATACTTTGGTTGAAATGGTGGAGTTACCTGATCATCCCTGGTTTGTTGCTTGTCAATTCCATCCGGAATTTACATCAACACCGCGTGATGGACACCCGTTATTTACCAGTTTTGTAAAAGCAGCGCTGGCGAATAAGAAACTCTAATTCAATAGAAAATCATCGTAATTAAATAAAGTTTAAACAGGGAGTCGTCATCCTCGCGAAGGCGGGGATCCAGTTCTTAAAAATGGATTCCTGCCTGCGCAGGAATGACGGTGCCTCTGATGACGGTCTCTAAAGAAAAATTAGTGTTCTAAAAAGTGACGAAAAGAAAATTAGTGAAAGATAGACAGTGAAAAATCCAGCGAAACCAACCCATAGGAAATTTTAGTGAGTCAAGAAATAGTAAAAATTCATAATCTGCAAGTGGGTAATTCACTGCCATTTGTTCTGTTTGGCGGAATGAATGTTCTGGAATCACGTGATATGGCGCTGCAAGTGGCCGAGTCCTACGTCAAAGCAACACAAAAACTCAATATCCCCTACGTTTTTAAAGCTTCATTTGATAAAGCCAATCGTTCTTCCATTCATTCCTACCGGGGGCCTGGAATGGAAGAAGGTTTGAAAATTTTTCAGGAAATCAAAAATACTTTTAATATTCCTGTTATTACAGATGTGCATGAAATTGATCAATGTGCACCAGTTGCTGAAGTGGCGGATGTCATTCAGTTGCCCGCATTTTTGGCCAGACAAACTGATTTGGTTATCGCTATGGCGAAAACCGGTGCCGTGATTAATGTCAAAAAACCTCAGTTTCTGAGTCCTGGGCAAATGAAAAATATTGTCGAAAAATTTATCGAATGTGGTAACGACAAAATAATTCTCTGTGATCGCGGCACCAATTTTGGTTACGACAATTTGGTCGTTGATATGCTGGGATTTCGCACAATGCGTGAAGTCAGTGGCAATGCCCCGGTGATTTTTGATGTTACACATTCGCTGCAATGCCGCGATCCCATGGGTTCTGCTTCCAGCGGCCGTCGCCATCAAGTAGCTGAATTGGCACGAGCAGGTATGGCGGTAGGTTTGGCCGGATTATTTTTGGAAGCCCATCCTGATCCTGACAAAGCAAAGTGTGATGGTCCGAGTGCGCTACCATTAAATAAACTTGAAGGCTTTTTGCAACAAATGAAAGCAATTGATGATTTGGTAAAACAATTTCCTGATTTGGAAATTAAATAATTTTTTAAGAACGATTTAAAACACCGGAGTAATTTCATGAGTAAGATAGTCGATATTAAAGCGTTTGAAGTGTTGGATAGCCGTGGTAATCCAACCGTTATGGCCGAAGTGATTTTGGCGTCAGGTGCAGTTGGGTCTGCTTGTGCGCCATCAGGTGCTTCTACCGGTTCGCGTGAAGCCTTGGAATTGCGCGATGGTGATAAATCACGTTACATGGGTAAAGGTGTACTGAAAGCGGTAAACAATATTAATACCACTATCAAAAATTTATTGGTTGGAATGGATGCTCTGGATCAACGTGCTGTTGATAACGTCATGCTTAAAGCTGATGGTACGGATTTCAAAACGGTGTTGGGTGCTAATGCAATTCTTGCTGTTTCATTGGCGAATGCAAAAGCGGCTGCGATTGCTAAAAAAGTACCTTTGTATGCACATATTGCAGACATTAATGGTACACCGGGCAAATATTCAATGCCTGTACCTATGATGAATATTATCAACGGCGGCGAGCACGCGGATAACAACGTGGATATTCAGGAGTTTATGGTGCAACCTGTAGGTGCCAAAACTTTCGCTGAAGCCTTGCGTATGGGAGCGGAAATTTTCCATAACTTGAAAAAAATTCTGCACGATAAAGGTTTGAACACAGCGGTTGGTGATGAAGGTGGTTTTGCTCCAAATTTGCCATCAAATGAAGATGCATTGAAGGTAATAGCAGAAGCAGTTGCCAAAGCCGGTTACAAATTGGGCGATAATGTTACGCTTGCGCTGGATTGTGCATCTTCCGAGTTTTACAAAGAAGGGAAATATGATCTGGCTGGTGAAGGCCGTGTGTTCACCACTAACGAATTCTCTGACTACCTGGCTGACCTTGCTGCGAAGTACCCAATTATTTCTATCGAAGATGGTAAGGATGAAAGTGATTGGGATGGTTGGGCGGATCTCACCCAAAAAATCGGTCACAAAATTCAATTGGTCGGTGATGATTTATTCGTAACCAACACCAAAATTTTGAAACAAGGTATCGACAAAAAAATTGCGAATTCTATTTTGATTAAGTTCAACCAGATTGGTTCTTTATCAGAAACTCTGGACGCAATTAAAATGGCGCAAGATGCAGGTTACACAGCAGTGATTTCTCACCGTTCCGGTGAAACTGAAGATACCACAATTGCTGATTTGGCCGTTGCAACTGCCGCTGGCCAAATCAAAACCGGTTCTCTCTGTCGCTCGGATCGTGTATCAAAATACAACCGTTTGTTACGCATTGAAGCAGAGTTAGGTGCAGCAGCACCTTATAAAGGGCGTGCGGAATTTAAGTCGTAAAATATGACCCCACCCTAACCCTCCCCTTGCCAGGGGAGGGGACAATTCCTCCACTTGCGAAGTGGGGGAGGTTAGGAGGGGATGAAAATTTTCGAATAGAAAATAATTTTTATAAAACAGGTGATTTCAACAAACAATGAAATGGCTGCTTGGAATTCTGGTTGTGCTGTTATGCGCACTGCAATATCGCCTTTGGATAGGTGAGGGTAGTCTTGCGCAGGCGAATCGGTTGGAGCAGGAGTTGAAGGTACAGCAAGCTGAAAATGATCGTTTGTTGGAGCGCAATCGCATTATTCATGTTGAAGTAGAAGATCTAAAAACCGGTTTGGATACTATTGAAGAACGCGCGCGAAAAGATATAGGTTTGATCAAAAAAGATGAAACCTTTTATATGCTGTTAGACGAACAACAATAATAATTTATGACTATGTCATCACCTGCATTGTGGTTTGTGGTTCCGGCAGCAGGTTCCGGGAGCCGGATGCAATCTGCTATACCCAAACAATATTTATCTTTAGGTAATAAAACGGTACTGGATCAGACCTTGTCGCGTTTGTTATCCGTCGCTGATGTTGCAGGTATTGTGTTGGCACTGAATGCAGACGATCAATATTTTTCTCAATCGGTATTTGCATCCCATCCTGAAATACACCGGGTTGTTGGTGGACAAGAGCGTAGCGATTCTGTTCTGGCGGCGTTGGAGTTTCTGGAAAAGAAAATAACGAAAGATGATTGGGTGTTGGTACATGATGCAGCCAGACCTTGCGTCAGTATGGAATCGATTAACGAATTAATACAATCATTAAAAGATGAGCCTGTAGGCGGCATTTTGGCGATTCCGGTTGCGGATACATTAAAACGTGTCAATGAGCGACATGAAATTGTGCAAACGCTTGGCCGCGCATCACTCTGGCAAGCGCAAACGCCGCAAATGTTTCGATACGGTGTTTTGTTGGAATCGCTTAAAAAAGCAAGAGCCAATCAACATACTGTCACGGATGAAGCCTCGGCAATTGAATTGGCAGGATTGTCAGCTAAAATTTTCACAGGCAGAACAGATAACATTAAAATTACCCGGCCAACCGATTTGGATTTGGCAGGGTTTATTTTGCAAAAACAGAATAATTCAGGATATTAATTATGCGAATTGGACAGGGCTATGATGTACATGCGTTCGGCCCCGGCGACAAAATTGTTATAGGTGGTGTGGTTATTCCACATCATCATGGATTGATTGCACATTCTGATGGTGATGTATTATTGCATGCACTTTGCGATGCTTTATTAGGTGCTGCTGCTTTGGGTGATATAGGAAAACATTTTCCAGATACAGACATGCAATATAAAAATATTGATAGCCGCGCCTTGTTACGAATGGTGTATGCAAAAGTGAATCAAAAAGGATGGAAGCTTGCCAATACGGATATGACAATTGTGGCACAGGCACCGCGTATGGCCAGTTACATTCCGCGCATGATTGAAACCATAGCCAGCGATTTGCGTTCGGATGTTTCACAAGTAAATGTAAAAGCGACAACTACGGAAAGATTGGGTTTTACAGGAAGGGAAGAAGGCATTGCTTGTTATGCAGTAGTGTTACTCGACGAGATTAAATAAATTATTTTTTGAAAAGGAAGCGATATGCCGGTTATTGAATCCCAATTTCGTTCTCCTTGGTGGCTGATAGGCGGTGATCTGCAAACGCAATTACCTATGCTGCTACGCTGGAATTTTCCAACAGGCAATCCGGTTATTATCCCAACGAGAGATGATGATCAGCTTTCAGCAAATCTCTACAAAACATCCGTAGCTGCCAGACGACTGGTCATTGTGAGCCACGGATTGGAAGGCAGTAACCAACAGCATTATGTATTAGGCGTTGTGCGTTATTTGCAAGTTAATGGATTGGTTGGTGAAGTGCCGGATATTCTGGCCTGGAATCTGCGCAGCTGTGGTTCTCCTGATAATAAAACTTACAAAATGTATTTTTCAGGATGCATTGAGGATCTGGATGATGTTGTGCGTTGGGCTGAGCAGCAACATTATCAGGAAATTATTTTGTTTGGTTATTCGTTGGGTGGCAATGTCAGCCTTAAATGGTTAGGTGAGCAAGGCGTCAATGCGATTACGCGAAATATAAAAGCGGTTTGTATAGCATCTTCCACCATTGACTTGAGTTCTACAGTCAAAAAATTGGATAAGATGCGCAATATGATGTACCGATTATTTTTTGTTACCCGTATGAAATTTCGGGTGCAGCGAAAAATAAAAGAATATCCGGGATCAATCAATTTACCGAATCTGCACAAAGTGAATTCATTTTTGACCTATGACGAATATGTTTCGGCACCATTAAACGGATTTGTTAGTGCAGACGTTTTGCATCAATCATCCAGTGCTGTGAATGTGTTAAATAAAATTGCGGTGCCCTGTCTGTTGCTTCAGGCAAAAAATGATCCTTTTCTGGATGACGCTTCGTTTCCAATCGATGCGTTAAAAGATAATCCATTAGTAACGCTGGAAATAAGCCAAACAGGTGGTCATGTGGGCTATCTTTCAAATCGGTATCGCTGGTATCAGGATGAACGATTTGCAGAATTTTTAACAAATGTGCTTTGAAATCATTTTAAAAAATGACGCGGGCAAGATCCTGCATGAGCAGCTTATCCCTGTGATATATTGCTCGCCTGCCTGTTTCCGGTTGGAGTATTTATGAGTTTGCATTTTCAAGGCATTGGTATGACATCCATGCGTACACGTGAACGTATGATTCAACGCCTGCGCGAACAGGGAATAACCAATATGCATGTCCTGGATGTGATGTTAAATACTCCTCGCCATTTGTTTTTGGACGAAGCACTTGCTCATCGCGCCTACGAAGACACTGCTTTGCCCATAGGCCACGGTCAAACACTCTCCCAGCCTTATATAGTTGCCCGTATGACGGAGCTCTTGCTCGGTGCGGCCGGCAAGTTGGATAAGGTGCTTGAAGTGGGTACAGGTTCGGGATATCAGACCAGCATTCTGGCGCAGTTAGTTCCCCAGGTTTACAGCGTTGAACGTATCAAGCCCCTGCAAGACAAAGCTCGTGAAAGATTTCGTGAGTTGGCTTTACGCAATATCTCTCTTAAACATGCTGATGGTGGTTTCGGTTGGCCTGAAATGGGGCCATACAAGGGCATAATCAGTACTGCAGCTCCACAAGCTGTGCCCCGGGAGTTGCTCAATCAGCTGGCACCGGGTGGTGTTTTGGTGATTCCATTAGGTGGACGCGAGCAACATTTGCACCTTTTTATTCGTGAAGAAGACACAGAAAACTATATAACTCGCGTAATTGAGCCCGTTAAATTCGTTCCTTTTTTGTCTGGCACGGCGCGTTAGTAATCATTTTTTATCATCTCAACCATGGTTTAAATGTCTTTTTATTTATTCCAATTTATCGAATTGTTACCAAAAGTATCTGAATTTTTGAACATTTAGTCATCATTCAATAACTTTATATAAAAAATTTAGATAATTTTTTAATAAATTTTATAATTTTAGTTCCAATAGATATATATGTGATCAAAATGTGATCTTATTGATGAGACCATATAATGCATAGTAATTATTATCGATATCAGTGTTCATTCCTTAAGCTGTTCTTTATATTTATCATTTTTTTCAGTATCCAAGGCTGTTCTTCCTCTTCATCCAAGCCTCAGGTAAGACCGTCCACTTACAAAATAGTTAAGGGGGATACACTTTTTTCCATTGCCTGGCGGTATGGAATCAAATATCAAGATTTAGCAAAATATAACGGAATTTCAAGTCCTTATAAGATTCATCCAAACCAGGTTTTACGTTTATATCCCAAGCCATCCAGCACGAAAGTGATAGTTGCTTCTAAACCTTCTCCAGCAAAACCAAACGTTACTTATTCCAAAAATAACCGTTCAAATAATAAAACAGGTGGACTGGTTCACAACAAAAACAACAGGCATCAGGCTGGGGCAATCGTTTGGCACTGGCCTTCAAAAGGCTCGGTTTTGAAGCATTTCGGTGGTGACAAGACGCTTAATAAGGGTATTGATATCGGCGGCAATTTGGGTGAGCCTGTGCTCGCAGCTGCTGTTGGGGAGGTTGTATACGCTGGTAACGGGCTGCGAGGATACGGCAAATTGCTTATCGTCAGACACAGTGATTCTTTTTTGAGCGCTTATGCGCACAACAACAGGTTGTTAGTAAAAGAGGGTGATTTTGTTAAAGCGGGGCAGAAAATTGCCGATATGGGTTCAAGCGGTACTAATGGGGTGAAACTTCATTTTGAGATACGTCGGGATGGTAATCCTGAAGATCCGATGAAATATCTTCCCCGGCGCTAGCTAGCGAAAGCCAAGATACGTACAGAAGCCAAATTCGAAACACTATTAAATAAAGATCATAAGAGCCGTTGCAGGTACTGTTAGATAAAAAGCTGGATGACTTAAAAAAGCCAACTGGTTAAAACACACTGACATTAAGGGGCTGAAAAGATGACTTTACAAACCAGGGAATCAGCATTTGATACTGATGACATATTTGTAGCAGACATAGAGTTGGAAGAAGCGGATCTGGTGCTGGCTGAAGAAGCTGACGCAACCAAATTAGTGGCTGAATCAATTACTGAACGAATTCCCGAAGACAGATTCAATAAAAATCTTGATGCTACGCAAATTTACCTGAATGAAATTGGATTCTCGCCTTTATTAAGTGCAGAAGAAGAAGTTTTCTTTGCACGAAAAGCACTGAAGGGCGACGGCGCTGCTCGTAAACGTATGATCGAGAGCAACCTTCGCCTTGTTGTAAAAATTTCCCGTCGTTATGTGAATCGTGGATTGGCCTTGTTGGATTTAATTGAAGAAGGCAATTTGGGTTTGATTCGCGCTGTAGAAAAATTTGATCCGGAAAGAGGTTTCCGCTTTTCTACTTACGCAACCTGGTGGATCCGTCAGACGATTGAACGCGCCATCATGAACCAAACCAGAACCATTCGTTTGCCGATTCATGTTGTAAAAGAATTGAATGTTTATCTGCGTGCTGCCCGTGAATTATCGCAAAAACTGGATCACGAACCGTCACCCGAAGAAATTGCAAAATTACTTGAAAAACCTGTTGCAGATGTTGAGCACATGCTGAGTTTGAATGAGCGCGTGACCTCGATTGATGCACCCATCGCTGCGTCGTCCGACCGCGCTGTTGTTGATACTATTGCAGATACCCGTGTATCGGATCCGGCAACTCTCCTGCAAGATAGTGATCTCAGCATGAATCTGGATGCATGGCTGGATGAATTAACTGATAAACAACGTGAAGTTCTTGCCCGTCGTTTTGGCCTGCGTGGTTATGATGTGAGCACACTTGAAGAAGTGGGGCACGAAATTGGTTTGACCCGTGAGCGCGTCCGTCAAATTCAAGTAGAAGCATTAAAGCGTCTACGTGACATTATGGAAAAACAAGGTTTGGATAGTGAATCCTTGTTTGGTTAGTTGATTGGTTTGCTTTTTAAAAAACGGCGCCTTCGAGCGCCGTTTTTGT
>CAMLML010000118.1 GCA_946481095.1 uncultured Cellvibrio sp. | reverse complement strand
GGGTTAGGGGGGATTTAAAATCTTCGTAAAATTGACCATCTTAAATCCCTCCCCGCCTCCCTTTTTCAAAGGGAGGAGCCAGCCCCTATCAAGGGAAGGAAGCAGGTTTATGTTTAATTAATCACTCGCCGAAACGGTGGCAAAGAATTCAAAATCGCTTTGCCATAACGTTTACTGATAATTCTGCGATCCAATAAGCTGATTTTGCCTTTATCAGTTTCAGTTCTCAACAAGCGACCACATGCTTGAATTAATTTCAGTGATGCATCTGGTACGGTTAATTCCATAAATGCATTACCACCACGCGATTCAATCCACTCTGACAAAGCCGCTTCAATCGGGTCATCCGGAACCGCAAAAGGCAATTTGGCGATAATGACATGCGTGCAGTAATTTCCTGGCAAATCCACACCTTCTGCAAAACTCGCCAAACCAAAAAGCACACTGCCCTCACCTAAATCAATTTTTTGTTTGTGTTGGATTAACATCTCCTGTTTGGATGCATCGCCTTGTAGCAAAATTTTATTTTGCAATACTGTTGGCAGCTCTTCATAAACATCCAGCATTTGCTTTTTGGATGAAAACAAAACCAACGTACCCGCATTCAAATCGATAATATTCGGTAGCTGATCAATAATAGCCATGGTATGCACATCTGCATTGGTCGCTTCGACTGTAGCTGCAGGAATTTCCAAAGTCGAGTCTTGAAAATTAAATGGACTGGGCAAACTATGATACTGCGCTGAATCAGGAGTTCCTGCACGCATTTTGAAACGTTGAAAATTTCCCAATGCTGTCAGTGTTGCAGATGTAATCACAACACCACAAGCGCGATTCCATAAAGAATGTTGTAAAGTTTTTGCAGCAAGAATTGGACTTGAACAGACCTCAATATCAATGCCACCGGTTTGCTCGACTGGTGTTAACCAACGCGCCTTGGGCACATCAGTTTCTGCATCGGCAATTGCGTAGGTTATCCACAGATCACGATTGAGTTCGGCACGCGAATGCCAGGTACCAATTAAAGGGTAATAATTTTCCAAATCCACTTTCGGCACAGGACAATGTGCATCTTCCATCGCCTTACCAACTTCTTCTGCCATTTTGCCAAGAGTTTCGGTCAAGCGATCAAACTCTTTATATAAGTTGATGCAAGTCTCTTTTAAAATATCCGGAATTTTTCCTTGTTCAAAACGATAATGGGACTCACGATCAGCAAATTGAATGGTTTGTACAAGCTGTTCACACTGCGGAAAAATTTGATCCAATAAACTTTTGCAGCTAATAAATAATGCTGGCAGTTGTTCAGCATAACGGTCTACATCCCCTGCACCGCTAATTGAACCTAATAATGCGCCCAAGCTTTTATTGGATTGATCCAGCCATTTACTGGTCGATGAAATGCGGCTGTGATGCGCAAAATGACTGAGCGTTTTTTGTGGCAGATGATGCCCCTCATCAAACACAAAAATCGCATCTTCCGGTGCCGGTAAAATCGCACCGCCACCCAGAGCTAAATCAACCAACACCAAATCATGATTGGTGACTATGCAATCTACTGCATGCAATGTATCGCGCGCTTTAAAAAAACTACAGGCAGATACGTTGGAACAACGACGCCCTGTGCATTGACGATGATCAGTGGTAATGATTTGCCATTCTTCCTGCTCAAGTGCTTGCGGCCAGGTATCGCGTTCACCATTCCATTTGTTGGCAGCAAGCGACTCCATCATGGATTGATAAAGTTTATAGTGCTGTGCAGACAGGCTTGGATATTCATCTTCATACAAAGCGCGAGTAGGATTAATGCCACTTTCATATTCAGCAATCACGTTATCCAATTTACTTAAACACAAATAACGGCCGCGACCTTTTGCCAGATTAAAACTGAAATTCAATCCGGCATTTTTGGCGAGTTCGGGTAAATCTTTATGAATAATTTGTTCTTGCAGAGCGACAGTCGCAGTAGAAATGACCAGTTTTTTACCAAGATGTTTTGCCATTACCAATGCAGGCAACAGATAAGCAATCGTTTTACCTGTGCCTGTACCGGCTTCTACTACGCAAATATGATTGCCATTTTCAGTAGATGGTTCCCTCACACCCTCCTCATCCAATTCAATATTACCGAGACATTTGGCAATTTCGGCAATCATCATTTTTTGGCCGTAACGGGATTTCAGCCCTTTATTTTCCAAAAACTGACTGTAGGCAGTTTGAATCGTTTTTTTGGTATCGTCACTGAGCATCAGAATTTAATTTACTCTTGACTGGATTGGCATAAATAGCCAAGGCAATTTCGCGATGTTCTTCCGGTATAGTTTGCATACGCGCAACAAATGCTGCCTTTTGTTCTGCTAACACAGAAGGATCATATGCAATCTGCCTGTCGGAATATTTCACATTCGGAATGGTGTTAAATAACATCTCGTAAGCAAAACAATTAGTGGCATGTAACACATAATTATTGAGAATTTGCTGATCAAGCTCAGTAACCAGATCATCATTGTCCTGATAATCTTTTCGCATCTCTTCACCAAAAGCCAAATGGATATTCCCTTTTTCGCCAGTAATTCCCATGGCGATACTGCGTACATCTTCATGCTCTTCCTTTTGATATCCACCTTCAGTCTTCTGCAAATATAGCTCACGTGCTTTGGCGGCATCACAAGGGTCAAGCTCATAAGAAATTGACACAGGCACTATATGCAATGCACGAATATAATCCGCCAGTAATTCTGTTTTAGGTTTATTCAATGTCAGCATGCCCAACACAGCAGAATTGGTTTTATCACAACCATCTTTGGCGCGTCCTTCGCGTTGCGCAATCCAGATACTGGAATGTTCGTTGACAATTGAATGGTAGATATAAGCGGATAAATGTTTGGCAGCTTTTAATTTTTCACGCGGTGCTTTGGCACTGCGATTAACAATAAAACTTTTATTCAAACGCATCAAATCCGATGCAAACGGTTTGGTCAACAAATTATCGCCAATCGCAATACGCAAGGTATTACTGTCGTTGTGATACAAAACCCAATTGACAAACGCTGGATCCATTGCGATATCACGATGGTTGCTAATAAAAAGATAAGACTGATTTTTATCGAGCTTATCCAAACCGGAAACGGTTACCGATTTCACTCTCGAGCTAATCATTTTGCTCATGTATTTTTCAACAATTTGCTGAAAACCCCGAACATCCTTGACTGGCGCCAATTCTTTCCTGAGTTTGGTTCTTACCAGAGGGCGCCATAACCAACCCAACCAGGATTCTGTTTTGGGAAAAACCAGATGCGTTACTGCCTGAACCAATTCCCGGTCAGCGAGTATGCGATCCAAAGTGGCTCTCACTTCATGATCGTAATAAGGACGGATATCATCAAACTCACTCATCAATGCTTCTCTATTCTCCAAAAAAACGGTCGCCAACATACAGAAAACAACAACAAAATGCCACCAATGCACCCTTATAAACAAATACTGTTCTGTGACCCGCAACACCCGGCTCGTATAAAAAAACCGCCAGAATGCGCGCCTTGACAGAGCTTGGGAGAGGGTCAATAGTTACACTGGACGGGAACTCCAATTTAATCAATAACTCTCGGATTCGTATGAAAATTTTACTGGTTGAAGACAGCCCGACCCTGCGCCATGCCATGCGCAGCTTTATCGTTGACGCTGGCCACACACCCATAGTTGCCCGAAGTGGTGAAGAAGCCCTGCAAATGCTGGAAAACCAGCCTGTGGACATGATCATCATGGATGTCGAAATGCCCGGCTTGAACGGATTCGAGACTACCCGATTAATTCGTGAGTGGCTTGCTGGCCATTGGATTCCAATTATTTTTGTAACCGGCTGTGCCGATGATGAAAGTTATCGTGAAGGAATTGAAGCCGGCGGCGATGATTACTTGATCAAACCCGTTAGCATGATGATTATTAAAGCCAAAATCCGCGCCATGGAAAGAATTGCAGAGATGAGGGATCAATTAAATCGGTTGAACAATGAACTGGAAGCGCTTAGTCAACTGGATAGTTTGACGCAAATCTATAATCGCCGTTCCTTTAATGAACTGGCATTACAACAGTGGTCACAAACCAAAAGGCAACAACAACCTATCAGTCTGTTGATGATAGATGTTGATCATTTCAAACTCTATAACGATCACTACGGACATCCCGCTGGCGATGCTTGTCTGAAAAAAATTACCCAGGCAATAAAAAGTTGTTTACATCGCACTACTGATATTTTCGGTCGTTATGGCGGCGAAGAGTTTATCGTTTTATTACCGGATACCGATATGCAAGGCGCCTATTGTGTGGCACAGGCGATCAACAGTGCAATTTGTCAGTTGATGATTCCACATTCCACATCATTAACCAGCATTCACGTTACCGCCAGTATTGGTGGCGCAACTTGTTTAAGAGCTGCTGCGCACAGCCTGGATGAATTAATCAAGCATGCTGACCGCGCACTCTACAAAGCAAAACGCAGCGGGCGCAATCGTTCACTTGTCGAAGAAATGGCTTCTCACAAAACACTCTTGATCGCGGACACCAATCCAAAATCCATTCATCATTTTTCAGAATTACTCAATCAACAATTTAATATTTTGACTTGCGAATCTGCAAAAGAATGTTTGGATTTATCGCTGGAACTCGGCCCGGATTTAATTTTAATCAGCAGCGAAATCATGTCAGCCGATAATCAAGCGCTGTGTCATGAATTAAAACGTAATCCCAAAACCAACGGTATTCCTGTTTGCATATTTACCGACACACCTACGCCACAACATCCTGCACTCAATAGCGAATTGGGAATCAAGGCTTGCTACGACAAAACCCAAAGCGCACAGACCTTGCTCAATCAAATTCTGAAACTCATCAATTAATTGAAAAACGGAAAATCGTTTTGGTTGTGTAAACATCATCCGGCTTCAAAATACAGGAAGGGAAATGGGGTTGATTGGGTGAGTCAGGAAAGTGTTGTGGCTCCAGACAAAATCCTGACCTGTAACCGTAAGTCTTACCTTTACCTTGCAAGCTACCATCAAGAAAATTACCTGAATAAAATTGCACACCAGGCTCTTGTGTCAAAACTTCCAACACGCGACCCGAAAGCGGATCAACAACACGCGCAGCCAATGTCAGTTCTTTTTTCATTCGCTGATTAATCACATAAGTGTGGTCGTAGCCAAAACCATTTTGCAATTGCTGATTATTTTGATTGATATCCCGCCCGACGGGTTTCGGCTGTAAAAAATCAAATGCCGTATTTGACACAAGCATTAATTCCCCTGTTGGAATTTGTACTGAATTAACAGGCACTATATTGTCAGCAAAAATTTGCATATGGTGATGCAAAACATCATCAGCACCGGATAAATTAAAATAGCTGTGTTGGGTTAAATTCACCGGAGTTGCCTGATCTGTGATCGCATGATAATCCACATGCAATTCATTTTTTTCCGTAAATTGATAAATCACTGTTACTTGCAAATTACCCGGAAATCCTTGATCACCATCAGGGCTCAATAAATGCAATTTCAACCCTGCGCCTTTTGCATCCGAAAACGTTTCCGCATGCCAAACCTTTTTATCAAATCCAATTGGACCGCCGTGTAAATTATTCACACCATTGTTAGCTGCCAGAGAATATTTTTTACCCTCCAATTGGAAACAGGCATTGGCGATTCGATTACCATATCGACCGATGATGGCACCAAAATAAGGTGATTGTTCAAGATAAGGATCCAGCGTTTCAAAACCCAGCACCACATCGTCTATCTTGCCTGATTTATCAGGCACATGAAGCTGAGTGATAATGCCACCCAAATTAATTATTTTGACAAAACTGCCATTGGCATTAGTTAGTGTGTATTCATAAACTGTTTCACCCGCAGGAGTAATACCAAATTCAGTTGAAGTGATTGCTGCTTGTATCATTTTTCGAAATTTCCACGCTGTAAATGCAAAATATTGCTCAATTTAGATAATGTGATTATCAATTTTTTTGAATAAATTATTTCAGGATCAAAACAAAACCCTGATTGTGTTTAACTGTTAAATGTAATTGTTTTTTATTATTGATAGATTGTGAAATAAAATCACGTTCACCAACGCCGTTTGCAATTAACAATCCGGACTTACTTCCAGCAAAATTTAAATTCAGATCAATCGTTTTATCTTCTTTGTCCGCATTGATTCCTGCCAGATACCAAACATTTCCAGCCCTGCGGGCCAACACCAGATATTTACCGGGAAATCCTTCTATAAACTTGACTTCGTCCCATTCACGAGGCAGTTCACGCAAAAAGTTTTTTACATATTCAGGTGCAGTTGCCATACCTTCAGGAATTTCTGCAAAATGTTGGATACCGGAAATCATCAATACAGATTCTGCCAATTCAAAAGAGTTGGCCGTTACCCTTTTAATATTGGGAATATCGCCAAACGCCATTGGCGTGTAATCCATAGGGTCAAACACATTACGCGCAAATAAGGCCGTTGCAATATGGGGAGGAGCCAAATCCTGATCTCTCTGACCAAAGGTTGTAAATTCAAAACCTTTAATCGATTCCATGGTCATCAAATTCGGATAAGTACGCTGCCAACCTCGCGGTAAAGTTGCACCGTGAAAATTAATTAAGAAATCGTATTTCGCTGCATCTTTCAGAATATCCTGATAATAAGCCATCATGGATTGACCATCGCCTGCAAAAAAATCTATTTTCAAACCTTTAACGCCAATGGCTTTTAATCGGGAAAATACTGCTGCACGTTTTTCAGCTGTTAATAATTCACTTTTAGGACTATAGGGAGTTGTATTCCAGTCGCCTGATGAGTTGTACCAAACCAGAATACCCACATTTTTTTGTGCCGCATAATCAACCAATTGTTTCAGTTTTTCATAGCCAATTTTTTTGTCCCAATCAGCATCAATTAAGGTGTAATCCCAATGCATGTCCGCAGCGTAGTCAATAAATTTTTTCTGAACATCAAAGGTTGTGAAATCATCTTTTAAAATTGCCCAACTCCAGGATGAATGCCCGGGTTTGATAATCTGTGGATTCACCGCAATTGCAGGTTCTGCCAAATCGGTTCCCAGTGTGGATTCCATAATAGTTTGCAAAGAACCCAGAGCAATAACACGCCAGGGTGAAATAAAATCCCGATTGGATTTCGCCAATAATCCACCGCCGGTAAACACCTCTGCTGATTGTGGAATAGCAATTTTATATTTTCCATTGGTTGATTCATGATGCAATCGTGAAGCGTGCCAACTGCTATCCACCGCAGCTTCGGTAATTAAGACCCAATTATTTTTATCAATACTGAATAATGCAGGAAATGCCCAACCCGCTCCAAGCGTAGAAGGCGTGCCAACAGCAATATCCATTTGATAATGTTCTTCATAAGAAGGATTGGTATTGCTCCAACCTGTTTGGGCTACCGACATAGGTTGCAACCAGGCTTTGGTATCGGCGGCAAATTGAAAGCTACTGGTCTCATTCAAAAAATGAATGGTTGATTGCGCAGAATTTTGCTGATGATAACGAAAAGCGACACCATCATTTGAAACTCTGAAAATAATCTGCAGTTTTTGATTTTGTTGATTACTGATGGTGAATATTTTTTCATTGGCCCTGTAAGCAATAACACTCTTCTTGCCCACACGCATGGTGTAATTATCAGTGACCGACTTAATATCCGATGATGTTTCAAGTTTGATATTGCGGGTGAAATCACCACCCGATGTTTGCAAACCGAGATCAGATTCCAGAATAATCGGCTTGCCTTCACGCATGACTGAATAAGCCAAACTTTGGTCGCTGGATACAAAAACTTCAAGGCTAATTGATTTATCCGGGCTGGTCAGGGTGTGTATTGGTGGCTGATGCACGCAGGCAGCCAGGCATAAAACCATCAAAATACCGATTATTCTCATAGTTATTCTCTTAAAAAACGAAAGGTCAGCATATTATCATACAATTAATCACGAAAATTTGAATTAAAAAAATGTAAACTTGCCGCAAACATCAATTAACAGCAGGAATCCTGATGCAACCTACAGATCAATTCGTCAATCATCTTTATAAAACAGAAAGTCGTCGCGTGCTGGCAACACTGATTCGTCTGCTGAAAGATTTTGATCTGGCAGAAGAAGCCATGCAGGATGCGTTTGCGATTGCATTACAACAATGGCCGATTGATGGGATTCCACAAAATCCCCGTGCATGGCTGGTATCAACCGGTCGATTTAAAGCCATAGACCACATACGCCGTCGCGCAAAATTTAATTCTTCGCTGGATCATATTGCCGATGAATTGGAATCATCTATCAGCGATAGTGAAGATTGGGGCGAACGCAATCTTGAAGACGATCAATTGCGTTTGATTTTTACTTGCTGCCACCCCAGCCTGGCACCTGAAGCACAAATGGCACTGACACTTCGTGAAATTTGTGGTTTAACAACCGAAGCCATAGCCAAAGCATTTTTGATCAACCCTGTTACTCTCGCACAACGCATCGTGCGCGCAAAAAATAAAATTCGCGATGCAGGCATTCCTTATGAAATTC
>CAMLML010000117.1 GCA_946481095.1 uncultured Cellvibrio sp. | reverse complement strand
CTCGTTCGACATGCCCTCCCGCCTGGACAAATTTAATATTCCCTCGCGAATCTATTACACGAAAAATAATCTCGTAAACACTCCGGCCTTCAACTGCGTCCCGTAAATTATTCTCTGCTGCAATCACATCATCTTCATGTAAACGTGAACGCCAATGTTCATAGTTAAGGCCGTTATTTTTAAGTGATGTTGGTTGATCATAGATCTCAAACATCTTCTCATTCCAATCGAGCGAGTTGTCCTCGATATTCCAGGTCCAGATGCCTAGATGTGCAATTTCAACTGCTTTGGCGAGCTGATCTTTTATTGAGGTCAATTGGTGTTGAATGAATTTTTGCTGGGTAATATCGCTCGCCATTCCCAGGAAACCCGTGATTTCACCTTCCTGGTTGCGCAGAGCTGAAACAGACAATAAAACCGGAATGCGCGTGTGGTTCTTATGAATATATGTCCACTCATGTTCGTTATGCAGGTTATAGCGTGACTTAACTACAAATACTTCAAAGCCCGGCTCTATGTTTTCGCCGAGTTCCTGTGAAAATTCGTTTGCACGGCTAACAACTTCGTCAAAATCATGAAAGATTGCCGGGGTTTGAATTCCTATCATCTCTTCTGCGCTGTAACCCAATAATTTTTCTGCAGCAGGATTAAATAGTGTTATCAAACCATCAGTGTCAGTTGCAATAACGGCTAAAGGCGAACTTGTCAGGATCGAATGTTTCAGTTCTAAAAGTGATTGATTTTGCTTTAACGAGTTCGACAACTCTTGGGTACGTACTTCAACTTGTTCTTCCAATTTTGCATTAAGCATTGCCAATTCTTGTTCAACCCGTTTGATGGCGGAAATATCACGAATTGTTAGTGACCCACCCGAGACTTGATGCCGATCGTTGAATATAGGTTCGACACTGATCAGTGCATCAAATTCGGTTCCATTTTTTCGCTGACGATGGGTGATCAGGTTTGCTTCTCGCTTGCCTTCCCGCATTTGCCTCATCAAACGTAGATCTTCCGTTTCCAATCTTGTTGGTACAATCAAATCGACAGCCTGTTTTCCGAGTGCCTCGTCCTCGCTGAAACCAAAAGTTTCTTCCGATCCTCTATTCCACGAACGAATACAACCGGTTTGATCTAAACCAATAATGGCGTCGCTAGACCCTTCAACGAATGAAGCCAACCGGGATGCTTGTCGAAATAATTTGGCGCGGGTTTGCCAATAGCTGAGCAGCGTAATAAACAGAGCGCTAATTGCCGCGCCGATAATCAGGTTTACAATAAAAATACTCGTCAGGGAAAAGCTGTGTAATTTATTACTGAGAGATTGCGTCCCGCTTAGTTCAAGTGTCCAGGTGCGGCCAAAAACGGTTTCCGTACGACGCTGCGCCTGCCCAAACACATCGCCCTCGTTCAATGCATAGAATATTTCAACATTTGCTGAGTCAGTGCTATCGCTTAAGCGCAAACGAAAAAGATTGGCATCGACTTTTACACTGTTCAATATTTCTTTCATTAACAGAGGTGCGTAAGTCCAGCCTATGGATTCCTGCCAACGTTCGGCGGGTGTGGCTGGTGTTACCCAGGTACGATAAATCGGCATTAAAAACAGGAAGGATTGTTGCGGGTTACCCGTTGCTTGTACGAGAGTGATTGGGCCAGTTAGCTGAGCCTCGCCGGTTTCTACTGCCCGCTGTGCGGCAGTACGACGATGATTTTCTGAGGCAATATCCAAACCCACGGCAGCGCGATTATTGTCTACGGGTTCTATGTACTGAATGACATAACGTTCTGCGTCGTTCGGTTGCAATTGGCGAATGGTAAATTCCGGGAAATCGTCGGCTTGCGCGCGCTGTAAAAATTCCTGAACCTGGGTTGGCTCAACCCTGCGAATAAAACCAAAACCCCGCGCACCAGGAAACTCTTTAGCATGATCTCGGGTAACAAAATAGTGATGAAAATCAGTTCTGGTCAGACCATCGCTTGTTTCCTGCGAAATCACAAATGATCGAGCTCCACGTAAACCATATTGGTAAAGCGTGACTCGCTCAACCATTTTTTCCATCAATTCATCTGCTTCTTGACTGACTATTTTGTCCAGCTCGACAGTTCTATCTTTCTGCACCATCCATGTCATGCCAGAGGCAAACACCAAAGATAAAAATCCACTCAACAATAGTGCAAGGGGAATTGATAATTTCGTTTGTTTTGTCATTGGCTTGAACCCGGTACTTCTGGAAGTGAAATGTGCATTCCAAGCAGCCGGTTAATATCAGATAAGGGCAAGGGCCGGCTGTAATAAAAGCCTTGCATTATTTCGCACCCCATAGCTTTTAGCGCTTGCACGTGTTCCCGGGTTTCCACTCCCTCAGCTACCAAACGCAAATCCATTCCTTGAGCAATCTGAACGATTGCGCGAACGATATTTTGATCCACTTGGCTACCCAGCATATTGCGCACAAAACTCTGATCGATTTTCAGCACATCAAAGGGAAAATTTTTAAGATAGGAGAGGCTGGAATAGCCCGTACCAAAATCGTCCAATGCAATTTTGAACCCTCGCATTTTTAATGCAGCAAAAATGCTATTGACCCGCTCGACATTTTTGGCCAGCAAACTTTCTGTGATTTCAAGCTCTATTGACGAAGGAGAAACGCCTGTCTCACTCACTATTTCATCCAGCATTGCCAGGAAGTTGTCATCCTCAAATTGCACCACTGAAACATTGACTGCCACCCGCAAATCAAAGCCCTGTTGCTGCCAGGCCAGCGATTGTTTAAACGCTTGTAGAAAAACCAATTTTCCAAGCGGCACAATCAAGCCTGTTTCCTCTGCCAGTGGAATGAAAGTGGCGGGACTGGTTATAGAGCCATCTGGCTGGCGCCAGCGAACCAAGGCTTCAACGCCGACGATGGTGCCAGCTGACACGTTAATTTTTGGTTGATAAAACACTTCAAATACATTATTCGCCAATGCATCTGCAAGATGTGCTTCCAGCATTCGGTGGAGAACCAATTTAGACTCAATTTCTGCGCTATAAAAATGAAACCGATTGCGGCCAGCATTTTTTGCGGAATACATCGCAGCATCGGCGTGGCGGTAAAGCGATTCCACCTCTTCAGCGTCATCCGGCACTAAACTTATGCCAATACTCGCCGTTAAACGAAACGCTTTATCGCCGAGAATCCAGTTTCGTTCGAAAACCTTTAGCAAACGCTCTGCCATTTGCGTTACATAGGTTGTTGACTCTATGCCGGGAAAGAGAAAAATAAATTCATCGCCACCTTGCCGACACAAGGTATCGCAATCTCGCACCTCCTCTAAAAGAGCTCGGGCAATTTGTTGAATCAGTTCATCGCCCACCAAATGACCATGCACGTCATTCACTGCTTTAAAGTTATCAATATCCAACAGAAATAATGCCACTGTACTGGCATCACGGCGACGACGACTCAGCGCCTGCTGAATGCGATCGTAAAGCAGAATACGATTGGGTAAATTGGTCAGTGCGTCATGCTGGGCTAAATGGGTCATTTTCGTCGCCATAGCCCGTGCTTCACTCACATCATGAAACACGATAATCGCCCCGGTTATATTGCCATCCTGATCAACAATGGGAGCCGCAGAGTCTTCAACACCTATGCTTTTGGTTAGGCCTTTGGATAGAAAAGTGTTTAATGCCATTCCGACTGTTCGTTGTTCTTGAAGTACCAAGCGGATGGGGTTTTGGATAGGGCGACCATCTTCCCCATCGGTTAACTGCATAACAGCTTCGATAGCTTTACCAATTGCCTCTGGGGCACGCCAGCCAGTCAGGTCTTCGGCTACCGGATTCATCAGGGTGATGATTCCCTTTGTATCAGTTGCTATAACGGCATCGCCAATTGAATTCAAGGTGATACGAATCCGTTCCTTTTCTTCCTCCAATCTTTGTTCCGCTCGTTTGCGTTCGCTGATGTCAGTGATAACCAATAAATATCCGGACGCGCCAGTTTCAGTAACCCGCCCCGCCAGAGCAACCTGACCGACTACAGATCGACCATCGGCGGCTACGAAGTGAATATCGAAAGGTGGTATATCACTCGAAACTGATGTTTCAAGTGACTGCTGGACCTGGCGACAAATATCTTTTCCTACTACTGACTCTAAAGTCATATTCCGCATGCGCTGAGCATCTATACCAAACCAGATGCCCTGATAGTCATTACAAAACAAGTTGGTCAACTGCTCATTCCAATAGGCGACAAATACCGGCAAGGAAGACACCAAAAAACGCAATTCCCCCGCCGCCTGTCGAAGCTGTTGGCGTTGCCGCGCTAATGCAAGATGATTTTTAATGCGTGCCTGAGCCACCTCAGGCACCAGAGGCTTGGAAAGAAAGTCTATGCCGCCCAGCTCAAGCGCAACCAGTTCCGAGGTGGGATCAATGTGACTGGTAATAAAAATGATGGATGTGCTGGCGAGTTCGTCGGACTCCTTGATAGCCCGACAAACATCGTAACCATTGAGTTCGGGCATTTCGATATCAAGCAACACTAAATCCGGTCTATGACGCCGCACCATTTCCAATGCAGTCAGCCCGTTGGTTGCAAAGTAGGTTTCCCCCAAATCCTTCACTATATTGTTTAACTGATGAATCACCGTAGTCTGATCATCAACCAGAAGGATTTTGGGTAAAGCTGGCGCCTCCAAAAACATGAGCAGATCCTTGAAATGAGATTATGCAAAAAGCATAGCAGCCGGGCATATTTCTGCTACTTCTCCTCCGCGTTAAACATCAACATACCACGCACAGATTTTCGTTGGGCCAACATCTCATTTACCTGGCATTTATCAGGGAATTAAAAATAGTGACTAAATTTTTGGGTTGAGGTAAGTTTTCATGGCAGAAAATCATCAACGTTTCTTTTGCGGCAATCCTTTGTCATAATTCATTCTTCGATATGAATAGAAATAACATCCATGATGACAAATCGTTGATGGTAAAAACTTCCATTTTATATATCACTCAATAACCACGACTGGTCACCGTTTCTGGTGATGCTGCAAAAGAATAGATCTATATAAAATGATAAATACGCACTTTAATGGCGAAGAAACCCTCGATTGTATTGTGGTCGGCGGTGGAGCGGCAGGTTTAATGTGCGCGGCACAAGCCGCTATGCTGGGTAAAAAAGTTATGGTGCTGGACCATAGCAATAAAGTCGGTAAAAAAATTCTGATGTCAGGTGGCGGGCGTTGTAACTTTACCAATTATGTTGTTGAGCCAAAAAATTACCTCAGTGCCAATCCCCATTTTTGCAAATCGGCCTTAGCGCGTTTTAGTCAACACGATTTTTTGGATTTAGTCCATAAACACAATATTCCTTATCATGAAAAAACCTTGGGGCAATTGTTTTGCGACAATAAAGCCAGCGATATTTTAAATTTATTATTGGATGAATGCAGTCAGCATCAAGTAAAAATTCACACGCATTGTACAGTGACCAATATTGCAGCACTGGCTAATAATCCCGACCAACAGGATTCTGCCAGGTTTGCATTAACGACCAGCCTTGGCGATATTCAATGTAAATCATTAGTGATTGCTACTGGTGGATTGTCCATTCCTACCATGGGTGCTACGGGTTTTGGTTACGATATTGCCAAACAATTTGGTTTGAAAGTCACTCCGCGATTCGCATCGCTTGTTCCGTTCACTTTTAAAGGCAAAGCCTTGAACACAGCGCAAACTTTAGCGGGCGTAGCGTTACCCGTAAGCATTGAATCCCAGGGGCAGAATTTTAAAGAGGCATTATTATTTACTCACAAAGGTATTAGCGGCCCGGCAGTATTGCAAATTTCCAATTACTGGCTTCCAGATCAAACTATCACGATTAATTTTTTACCCGAATTAATTTTGGCTGATCAAATTGAACAATGGAAAAACGATGCGCAAAAATCCGAAATTAAAAATTTATTAACACGCTTGTTACCCAAACGTTTTGTGACTGAATGGTTAATCGCAGAAGATCTGATAAACATTGGCGATAAAACCGTCGCTGACTTGAGCCATAACGACATCAATGCCTTAAGCGCCGCGTTTAATCATTGGCGATGTGTGCCCGCAGGCACAGAAGGTTATAAAACTGCCGAAGTGACTCGCGGTGGTGTGAATACCGATGAAATTTCCTCAAAAACTTTTGAATCCAAAAAAGTCCCCGGTTTGTTTTTTATCGGCGAAGTGTTGGACGTCACCGGTTGGTTAGGTGGATACAATTTTCAGTGGGCCTGGGCAAGCGGCTATTGCGCAGCGCAGTTTGTTTGATTTTTATTATAAACATGCTCTGGTTATTTAATATATTGACTTTTGCTGTCGGCCATGAGCAGACGTTTAATTTTGCTCTGATCCTAATTATTGTTCGCTATCTGCAAAATCCAATCAGTTGCAGTGGCAAAGGTTTCCGGCATATTGTTGTGGCCCACACCTGAAAACAAAACATAGTTGTATTGATGATTAGGTTGTCTTAATTGATTAAGTCTGCTGATAGAAAGATCCACGGGAACGCTGCCATCTTCGGTACCGAATATCCATAGCCCGGGAATATTTAATTTTTTCAAACTATCGCTTGGGTCAGTATCTTTGCCTAAAAATTCAGGCCAATGATATTTCTCTTTTCTTGCATTTAATGCCTGGGCATAAGTTGGTATTTCTGAAATGTCCAAGTCTGCAGTGAATTTACTGAATATATCTTCTTCACTGACTTTACAAACCGGGCCGCTCCATAACACCATAAATTTGGCAATTGAACTTTTTTCCGCCGCAATCGGAACAATCCAACCCGCCTGACTGATTCCGGTTAATCCTAACGGTATATTTTTTAATTGTGGATGTTTTGATAAAACACTCAACGCTGCCACCGCATCATCTGCCAGCAACAGAATATTTTTTTCACTCACACTTTGCTCGCTCTCGTAATGACCTTCTGACTTTCCCAGCCCTCGCTTGTCATAAACCAAAGCCGCAATTCCTTTGTCCGCAAACTTTTCCGCCCACACCAAATTCCTTTCCTGTTTCCCAGATCCATGCACAAACACAACCGCCGCTCGAATCTCTTTATCTTTCGGAAACACAATCGAACCCGACAACAGCACCTTATGACTCACAAACCGCACATCTTCCGTTTTAAATTCCTCTGCGATAGCCCCAACCGCATAAAAAATTAAACACAGCGCCATAAACCAATTTTTCATAAAAAGACTCCAACCGACTATTGATAACGCCAGTAAGACACAAAGAATGAAGCTTTGGATTCACCTGTAGGTTGCGGGTGCAAACCCCAACATGACCATCTCGAAATACCGACAAATTATTTTTATTTACAGCTGTTGTAGGGCGGGTTAGCAAAGCGTAACCCGCGAGATGAAAATTACTTTTGCATTAAACATCAAGTCTGTTTTCGGCCAATTGCGGAAGCTCAACTATTACAAGCTAAACTTCTTTAAGTATCTGGAAAACACCCAGCCTTGAATGGAAGTATTATTATCAATGTCACGCCATTCAACTAGCGTCCAATCTTTTTTTCTTTCAAGCACTATAACGGCATATCCGAATTTTAAAATAGCCATCGATTCAGATTTTCGAGATGGCGCAGCTCTTACATTCAATCGATCTGCTGCAACATATCGTATAGATCTAAGTGTATCTACATCCGATACTACATTTTTAGCCATGTCTTTAAGCTTTTTTTCTTGCAGTTTTTTATCGTATTTGAGATATGACGAGACATAATGCTCAGATATAGGGTTAACAATTGATAGGATCACTCCCACAATAATTGGATATAGCAGCCAAATTAAGATCTTTTGAATCAAAGGATCTTTTTGCACCCTAATTTCAGAGATTAGATTATTAATCGAATCTTCCAAAGAAGCAGAGTTACCTAATGATGCATCGCCAATAATCTGTTGAGACAAGGCATGCAATTCCTGCACTGCAATTTGCCTCGATGCAACAGAAATATAGCCATCATCATTTGCCTTAAGATCATGACTAATATCAAGTGCGATTGACTTAAGGTAGTTTAGCCCAGAGCTTCTTTCAAATTCAGAAGCAATAGAGCCAATCGCGCTAGCATAGTTTTTTGGTGAATGACCTAAAATCATTTCCTTAACGCTTGCCATGGGCTCAGAGATCCCTCTCCAAGCAGCAATTGATTCTTGATATATTGCTTGATTAGCGAAGTCACTTATAAAGCTCAATGACTCACGATATTCACTCAAGGGTTCTAGCAACCCTTTCCACGCTCCAAGCGATCCGTGCAATGCTTTTAACTCCTCGGATATGTTGGCTATTCCTTTTGGCACTAACTCCTCGGCAATCCTCTGCTGTTCCAATATATCTGCCATTATCCCTTTCGGAGCCAACATAGCAGCAACCTTTTCCTGCTCTAATATATCTACCATTATTCCTTTCGAAGCCAACATATCGGCAAACTTTTGTTGCTCTAATATCTCTGCCATTATTCCTTTTGGAGCCAACATATCAACAAGCTTTTGTTGCTCTAATATCTCTGCCATTATTCCTTTCGGAACCAACCTGTCAGCAATCTTTTGTTGCTCTAATATCTCTGCCATTATTCCTTTCGGAACCAACCTGTCAGCA
>CAMLML010000116.1 GCA_946481095.1 uncultured Cellvibrio sp. | reverse complement strand
AATGGTGGGAAACGCAATCACAAATGCCAGTAGCCAGGCTTTTATCCAGATAAGAAAAATGCTGTCAGTCAACCCCATATTAAATGCAGAAATAACGAATGACATAATGCCTGACATGAGTAATGCCATGAAAAATGAAAAAACATGGGATGTATATTTTGAATGAATCAATTTAAAAGTCCTCTTGGAGACGATGAATAAGTAAGTGGTTTTTATATGTCTGAAGAAACCACCGTCTTGTGCATAAGATGCCTCGATTGGTGTCAGGTCGTCTAATTGAATGTTTGGAGGCCTGACCTCAGAATTTACGAGACCTGTAATGAAACCTTGGTTATTCAGATGTATACTCGCGCCTCTTCCGGAATATAGGACTTATGTATATGTCTGCAATTTTAGTGACGGGTGGAGCAGGTTTTATTGGCAGCCACGTGTGTGTAGAGTTGATAAATGCGGGTTATACCCCGATCGTTGTTGATAACCTTTCCAATTCCAAGGTGGAATCCTTGAATCGCGTCGAGCAAATCACTGGCAAACGACCACTGTTTTATCGAGCCGATATCAATAATAAAGATGCATTACGTACTATTTTTTCTGCGCACTCGATTGCTGCTGTTATGCACTTTGCCGGATTAAAAGCAGTTGGTGAATCCAGCCAAATTCCCATGAAATATTATCGAAACAATGTTGCAGGAACATTGAGTTTGACCGAAGTAATGGAAGAGTTTGGTGTATGGAAAATGATTTTCAGTTCATCTGCTACTGTTTATGGCGACCCCGTTTCTGTGCCGATAGATGAGACCTTTGCAACTTCTGCAACCAACCCTTATGGCCGTAGCAAATTAATTGTTGAAGATATTCTGCGCGATATGGCCAAGGCGCCGGGCAATCAATGGAATATCACACTCTTGCGCTATTTTAATCCTGTTGGCGCACATGAATCGGGTTTGATTGGTGAAGACCCGGCGGGCATTCCCAATAATCTGGTGCCTTATGTTTCACAAGTGGCGATTGGCAAATTAAAAGAGCTGAGCGTATTTGGTAATGATTACAACACTGTCGATGGCACCGGTGTACGTGATTATATCCACGTAGTGGATTTGGCCCTTGGCCATTTGGCAGCGCTTAAAGCATTGGATAAATCATCACAAGGTTGTCGTGCAATTAATCTGGGTACTGGTACAGGTTATTCTGTATTGCAAATTGTTGCTGCATTTGAAGTCGCTAGCGGCAAAAAAGTCCCTTATAAAATTGTGGCGCGTCGTCCAGGTGATATTGCCAGTTGTTTTGCTGATCCTAAAATTGCAAAACAGGAATTGGGTTGGCAGGCGCAATACGATTTAACGCGTATGATGCAGGACACCTGGCGTTGGCAATCGAATAACCCGCGGGGTTATGAAAAATAAATTGTATTGCCAGCCATAAAAAATGCCGACGGAAGTCGGCATTTTTTATTTTGGATATGGGTTTTGGATCAAACCAAATCTTTGTCTGTTGCGAAAGACAGTGCAAAGGATTTTGGGCCTACATTCACCGCACCGGTCATGCTCATCATGGACAGCATGGTTTTGATGTTGTGACGTGCGCAGAAATTGCGGAATTCAACCATTATGGGTTCATCCTTTATTTCTTCCAGCAAACCACCATAGCTCATGGCGATAACTTCACTGGTCAGGCCCATGGGGATTTGTTTTTTGACATGCTCAAACAGTTTTTCCAGTGCGCCGTGGAATCCTTTACCCGTATCAATTTTATCTGTCTCACCTCGATAAAGTTGAACTATGGGGCGAATGTTTAACATGTTGGCCAATTGAAAATTAACCCATGAAATATTGTTGTCTGCTTTACGTAAATGACGACGGTCGCGCATGTAGGACAAATCATTCGGGATGATATATCCGTAAACCTGATCGCGCATATTATCTATTTCCCTCAAGGCGCGGTTGATTGGCATATTGTCGTTGTGAATGCGTTTTACCAATTCGTACACCATCAATGCATGGCCGGTAAACATTGACATAGAATCATAAAGACGAATGCGAAAGGGGGTTCGTCCAGGTTCGCTTTTTTCCATTTCCCTGAATTTGGGTTCATTCACCAATGCAGCTTCCGATACTCGTTTGTAGACTTCACTTTTACGACTGTTGATGGTGATGACTTGCACCAGATCATACTTGGGGAGAAGTTTTTCCCGCAAAATATCAGTCATGTCATCCACAGACAAAGGGTCTGATTGCGCGAGACCGTATTGGTCTTTCGAATGATTTTTATAAAAGTTCAGCATGGTTTCCGGATCGCGATAATCCAGCGTCTCACCATTTTTGTGTTTGATATAAATGGGCAGTACTTGAATATTGTGTTGCTGAATAAACTTTGCTGGCAAATCACAAGTTGAATCGACTGCTATGCATGTACGGTTTGACATAAACTTATCCTCTTGTAACAGACATACTGGTGATAAATAATTTTTTCCGGATGTTGTCAGTTTGGACAAGGAACCGCTTTTCCGACAGTCGCGATTGGCGGCGAAATTTGTGCGGAATAGAGGAAACTTATGTGAGACATGTCTCACATAATGGCGGATATATTTTATGGTGTGGTGATAAAACTAAGCGGACAGGGGTATGGCAAATTGAAATTTGGCACCGCCCAGAGATGACCGGCTCACCTGGATTTTACCGTTGTAGCCTTGAACAATATCGGCCGCCACTGCAAGGCCAATACCCTGACCTGGCAAATTGGTGTCCAGTCGCTGACCTCGTTTTAGAATACGTTCCTGATCTTCCAGGGGAACCCCTGGGCCATCATCTTCTATGGTGACCCAGAGATGGGTTTCATCTTTGTAACTGCTGATGAGTACTTGTGAGCGCCCGTATTTACAAGCATTTTCAAGCAAGTTGCCAACCAGTTCCATCATGTCCTGTTCGTCACCCATCAAGGTCGAATGAGGAGCAAGTTGCCTGTCTATTTGGATATTTTTGTGTGCATACACTTTTTGCAGTGCCCTGATTAAACGATCAACCAGAGGCTCCAGACGTGTTCTGCGCACAGTACCGGTTTGCTGGCTGGATACTGCCCGTTGCAACTGGTAACTGATCACTTCGTTCATGCGTTGTATTTGATCATGTACCAATTGTTGGGCGCCGCGTTCATTGGTCAGCTGCCCCTGCAAGACGGCCAATGGGGTTTTCAAACTGTGGGCAAGATCGGCAAGACTATTGCGATAACGCGTGCGCAAGGAATGTTCCCTTGCCAATACCTGATTCAAATTATCGATCACCTTTTGCAGTTCTTTGGGGTGTTTGCCTTCAATTTTATTGGTGTCGCCACTTTGCATGGCTTCCAATGCCAAGGCTAATTTATTCAGAGGGCGCAAACCGAATCTTAAAATGATGGTTTGTGCAATTAATAGGAAAAGTGCAGCCGCGCCCAGCCATCGCCAGAGTTCACCTCTATAAGCAGCGAGTTCCGAGCGAAATGTTTTACCGCTGTGAATGACCACAAATCGAAAAGGATGCGACTGGTTTTTGGCATCTTCCCAAAGCACATCATAATGAGCCACAAAGTAGTCCCGCCCTTCGATAGGCAATTTATCCATAATCATTTTTCCGGGCGTATTGCTGTGTGAGAGCTGGCTGTATTCCGGGTGGTCACGCAGTGATGCGGAATTTGAACTCCAGACAATTTCTTTTTCATCATTGAAAATATAAGCATAGAGTCCTGAATTGGGGCGTTCAAAATCCGGTTCTATTAAGGTGAGCGGCATACGCAATCCCTTGCGTTTGGGGTTATTCGCATCTGGCATTTCTGCAACGCTGAATAGCAAGTTGATGTGTCCCCGTAATCGTGATTCTTCTGCTTCAATCAATCCTTGGTAAAAAGCGCGATCCAGAAAAATCCCTGTTATGCCCAAAAAGGACGGCAATAAAAAAATAGAAGCAAAGAAAAGGCGTGATGAAATGGAAGCGAAGGGCGATCTCATTGTGCTATGTCTGGATTAAACCTGTAACCCAAGCCACGCTGGGTTGAAATTAAATTCAGACTGGAATCCGGATCCAGCTTTTTACGCAAGCGCCCGACAAATACTTCAATCACATTGCTGTCGCGGTCATAGTCCTGAGCATACAAGTGTTCAGTCAGTTCCAGTTTGGAAATATTTTTTCCAGGATGCATGGCTAGATAAGTCAGAGTGTTGTATTCAAAACTGGTGAGTTCCACTTCATGATTATCGCGGAACACACGCTTGGCATTAGTATCAATGCTGATTGGGCCGTAACGCAAAACAGGTGATGCATGACCGCTGGCGCGACGCAACAAGGCGTGAATTCTTGCACGTAATTCTTCAGGGTGAAAAGGTTTGGTCAGGTAATCATCTGCACCGGCTTCAAGCCCCTCAACTTTATCCTGCCAATTGCTGCGTGCAGTTAACACTAATATCGGAAAGTTACGTGATTTTGCACGTAATTGGCGAATAACTTCTGTGCCTTCCAATAGAGGCAAGCCCAAATCAATAATCGCCAAATCATAATCATACTCAGTGCCGAGAAATAATCCATCGCGACCGTCAGCTGCACTGTCACAGGCATATTTTTCATGTTCTATCAGTGAAACGATTTGTTCTCGCAATGCTGTTTCGTCTTCAATAACAAGAATACGCATATTCGGAATCCCTATTCAGAAAGTTTGGATAAAAGCCCTGTATTGGCATCCACATAAATAGTTTTCATGTGGCCATTTTTTAACATTTTTACACCGTAAACCGGATTTTCTGCATTACTTTCCAAAAGTGTGACACTCATAACCTGGCCGGCAAATTTTTTTTCAACCAGCTCGGCAGCATCTGCTGCGGTTAATTTGGGTGCCGTAGATTTGGCTGCCTGTGAGCTGATGTAAGTGTTGGTTTCAGCAGGAGCTTCACCAGTTATTTGATCTGGTAGAAGCAATTCATCAGCCTGAGCTGCTAAAGAAATAATGAAAACAAAAAACAATGTGAGTATTCGCATAAATCATCCGCAGATTCAAAGACGAGATGGGCGCCCGGCACACTATCCTTCGAACCGGGACAAAGGTCAATCGCCAGACTGCCAATCAGTGAATATCAATACGAATTGAAGTGCCAGGGTGACGTGCGGACTCAGTGTAATAAGTGCGCCCGTTGTAGTCATAACCTACGTTATAGCCCACCAATTCACGACGATATTCAGTGCGGTAGCCGGTACTGCAAACCTCCCGATCTTCGTAGTAGGTTTTACCGCCGGAAGCTGCAATTGATTGGCCTATGCTGGCACCAGCCAGGCCCGCGAACAAGGCATCATGTCTGCCACCGACTTCATGCCCTATTGCCGCACCAATGACACCACCGACTATAGCGCCAGTTGCTGAATCCCGTCTGTTTGCCGCGCGATACCCGACTCTTTCCACACCGCAATTTTCATAAGGTACATCAACCGCAACTTCACGATAAATAGGTCGGGATGATACAACTCGGGCATAAACTACCGGACGTTCATAAACAACTACAGTGCGTTCATGATGGTGGTGGTGATGGCGATGTTTGTGATGATGACCATGTTTGTGATGACTGTGCCCACGATCTGCCAATGCCACAGAGGATGTCATCAATCCAATACAGGTAAGCAGAGTAGCGATTAATAATTTCATTTGTAGCCTCCAAAAGGAATGTCATCAGGACAGTGCCAGATTATTCCTGCAAGGCTGAATAGGAACTGAAATAAAGCTGTGACTTATTCCTCATATTCTGCTTCACGAATCACCGCTAAAAACTCTTCGCCAAAACGTTTTAATTTACTTTCGCCAACACCGGTGATGTTGCGCAATTGTTCGGGAGTCAGTGGGCGGAATTCGAGCATTTCACGTAATGTCGTATCGTGAAATATCACATAAGGGGGAACACTATGTTCTTCGGCGAGGCGTTTGCGACATGCGCGCAATGCATTCCAGAGTGATTGATCTTCGGCTTCGATAGAATCGGAAATATTGGCACGGCGTGGTGACGTGACGGCGATTTTGATATCGCGCCGTAAATAAATTTTTTCTTCGCCGCGTAAATAAACGCGACAGGATTCATTCAATAACAAACCGCCAAAACCATCGCTGTTTACGTCCAATAATCCACGAGCGACTAATTGACGAAAAATGGATTTCCATTCGTCAGCGCTGAGATGTTTGCCTATATCGTAGGTGGATAATTTGTTGTGACCAAATTGCAGAATTTTTTCATTATTACTGCCGCGTAATACATCAATAATATGTCCCGCACCAAAACGTTGACCGGTACGATATACACAAGAAAGCGCCATTTGCACTGCCTGGGTTGCATCCCAGGTTTCAGGTGCATTCAAACAACAATCGCAATTGCCACAGGGTTGCGCCAAATGTTCACCAAAATATCGCAACAGACTTTGTCTGCGACAACTGGTGATTTCACACAAACCCAGCATGGCGTTCAGCCTTTGTTGTTCATTGCGTTTGAATTCTTCACTGCCTTCGGATTGCGCCATCATTTGTCGCAGTTTGACTACATCTTCCAGCCCATAAAGTAATAAACCAATTGCAGGTTCACCATCACGACCGGCCCGGCCTGTTTCCTGATAATAAGCTTCAATACTTTTGGGTAAATCCAGATGTGCAACAAAACGCACATCGGGTTTATCTATGCCCATACCAAACGCAATAGTAGCCACCATAATAATATTGTCTTCACGTAAAAAACGTTCCTGGTTTTTCTGGCGAATTTGCGATGACAAACCGGCGTGATAGGGTAAGGCGGTAAAACCTTCATGGCTTAGCCATTCGGCAATTTGATCCACTTTATTGCGCGATAAACAATAAACAATTCCGGAATTACCTGCCTGTTCTTCACGCAAGAATCGCATCAATTGAATTTTCGGATTATTTTTTTGGGTAATGCGATATTGAATATTGGGACGATCAAAACCGCTGATAAATTGTTGTGCATTTTGTAATTGCAATCGCAGGATAATTTCATCGCGTGTGCGAATGTCGGCTGTGGCCGTTAACGCGATCCGTGGCACATTCGGAAATTCCCGGTGCAACAGTTCCAGCTTTAAATAATCCGAACGGAAATCATGTCCCCACTGTGAAACACAGTGGGCTTCATCAATCGCAAATAACGAAATCTTGATTTGATGAAACAGCTCCAGAGTTCGTGGTTGAATCAGTCGTTCAGGTGCAACATAAAGTAAATCCAATTCACCGCGCTCCAATGCCAATTCGATCTGCCAGGCTTCTTGTGCCGATAAAGACGAATTTAAAAATCCTGCACGCACACCTAATTCACGCAAAGCACTGACTTGGTCCTGCATCAAGGCAATTAACGGCGAAATCACAATGCCAACGCCTTCACGAACCAGCGCTGGAATTTGATAGCAAAGAGATTTGCCACCACCGGTTGGCATCAACACCAGCGCGTCATGACCTTGCACCAATGCATCAATCACCGCCGCCTGCGGACCACGAAATTCGTGATAACCAAATACGGAATTTAATATTGAGAGGGGAGTTTTCATTGACAATTTCCTTAACAATCCATGTCCATTAAAAGATGGCGAGTATATCCAACTGGCGCCATTAGCCCAAAAAGATTATATTCAACCAAAAGGTTGACAATCAATTTTTGCGAGAGGATACTTAACCAAATGGTAAACAATCAATCCGAACAACTGGATGCCGTGTTTCATGCTCTGTCCGACCCCACAAGGCGGGCGATGATTTCGCGGCTGGCGGAAGCGCCCTGTGGTATCACCGAGCTGGCGGCGCCCTTTGATATGACGCTGGCGGCTGTGTCCAAACATATCAAAGTGTTGGAGGCAGCCGGTCTGGTGCGACGCAATATTCAAGGGCGCAACCACACTTGCGAGCTGGACGCTCGACCCATGTTGGGTGGCATTGAATGGTTGCGCCATTACGAACAATTCTGGAACCAACGGTTGGATGCATTGACGGCTGCCTTACTGGCAGAGGATCAAGCAAAACAGGATCGACAATAAATTCATCCGCCGCGCGACAGAATTTTTTAAAACCTTACGGAGACAATCATGGTTAACATTATTCATCGCATCGGCATTAAAGCATCACCCGAAAAAGTAATTGCCGCCTTATCCAGCATTTCCGGTTTAGCTAATTGGTGGACCAATGAAGTCAGTGGCGATACCAATATAGGCGGCAAGATTGAATTTATTTTTCGTGCATCCAATGGCGATGTCAAAGGCAGCATGTTGATGCAAGTGGAAGAGACTAATTCCAATTGCGTTCGCTGGCGTTGTGTGGATGGCCCCGCTGAATGGATCGACACCGAAATTAATTTCGAATTGTCGCAACAAGATGATCAAACCATTTTACTTTTCAGTCACAAAAATTGGCGCGAAGCGGTGGAATTTACCGCGCATTGCAGCATGAAATGGGCAACATTTTTATTAAGCCTGCGCGATTATGTTGAAACAGGCAAAGGCAAACCTTCACCTAACGATGTAAAAATTGATAACTGGAATTAAGGAGTTTGCAATGAACGATTATGGTGTATTAACCGCGCCGGATACTTTACGCATCGAACGTTTATTACCTGGCCCCATCGAACGTGTGTGGCAATATTTAACTGATTCCGACAAACGCGCAAAATGGCTGGCTGTCGGCGGTGTTGAACAAAAAGTCGGTGGCAAAGTTGACCACACATTTCGCAATTCCGAACTCTCACCTGAGAATGATATTCCACCACCCAAATATTCTGACTGCGCCGGCGACGTGCCCATGCTCGGCAAGGTCACCGCTTGCAAGCCGTTACAACTTTTAAGTTACATTTGGAATGCAGGTTCGGAAGAAGAATCGGAAGTCAGCTTCGA
>CAMLML010000115.1 GCA_946481095.1 uncultured Cellvibrio sp. | reverse complement strand
TGACGGCTCCTGCCTCCGCAGAAATCACGATAATTTTGAAGGTCCCTAAACATACCCATAAAAAAACAAACCCCATTTTTTATCATGGGGTTTGTTTGAATTGGCGAGACTTTTTGCAGTATTACAGTGGTGGATAAGCGTTGTTCAACAATACCTGGAATCCTTCTTTAAACCAGCGTCCGGCAACAGGGGCATTTGGTAAAGCACCTGTGTCTACATTGGTACCGCTGCCAGGATTGTAGTTGTAAGTTGGATCACACATACGGTCGAAACCTTTGGCTGGATCTTGAGGGTCATATGACAGCTCTTGTGATGCTGCTCCATCAGATTCCCCTGGTGGTTTCACCCACACATAAGCATCGATTCCCGCAGCAGGTGCAACGGTTGGACGCTCACCTATACCGCCTTTCTGGTTACACCAGTTGCCACGATGTGTGCGTCTATCAAGACGAGATTCATTGACGAAAGTTTCCAGAGATGTACTGGTGGATTGTGCTGCTGGGCGGTTAGGGCCGCCCCAACCATTACGGCCGGTATCAATCAGCATACCGATAGTGGATGGGAAGCCAGCCGCTATCATGCGTGTACGCCATGTCTGTACAAAAGCCACTTCACTGAAATTGGAATTCCATTCATAGAAGGCTGCCTGACGTACTTGGGTTCCACCACCACTTCCAGGAAGTGCACTGTTAGCGAGGGAATCCAGGAAAGGCTCGTAAAGAGGGGTATAGCCAGATGTGTTGGAAACAAAACCTGCAACGCTGTCAACACCGCCTGTTGCACCTTTAATTGCATTACCAATCAATGTAACGGCTTTGGAGAAATTATCATCGCTGTTGGAATCCCAACCTAACCAGCCTGAGTGACCAATATCAACATAGCTGTAGACATTTTTAATCGGATACAACTTGCCGAGGGTGTATTGAGTATTGGGTACATAACCATAGGGCCCCTCATTCGCTTGGGCACATTCCGGATCACTCAGATTGGTAACCAGATTGGGCAACGAATCAGGTTCAATAATCGCGATAATGCGCAACTCCTGATATTTCGCATCAGAGAATATAGAGGCAATTGCATCAATGTACTCAGTGCGGTAACGCGCTGTATCCGTTGCGTTTTGCTTCAATTCACCATTGGACGCAAGAGCGTGACAATCGCGGTTTGGCAAGTCATAGACCACAATCTGAATTACATTGGCTTTTTGATCCAGGGCAGCATCCAGATGATCGCGTAATCCCCAGCTGCCATCAGCAGGATCGATTGCACCTATACGATCCATCCAGACGGCGGTGTTGTAACCGGCAACTTTTGAACCACCGGTTTCAGCCATAGCTTTGCCAGACCAAATAGGGTCCACATACCATTGGGCATCTATGAAAGGGTTATCCAAACGAACGATATTGGTCGAAGTGCTTGATGAGGATGAACTTGATCGACTTGAAGAACTGTTGGAACTTGAAACACTTGAACGGCTGGAACTCATCGAAGAGCTTAATGAACTTGAGCTGGATCGACTCGATGAGTTGGATGAACTTATCGAACTGGAGCTCACAGACGTATTAGAACTTGAACTGCTTGAGCTGGATTTACTGGAACTGGAGGAGCCAGGACTTGTACTCGAAGAGCTCGATAAAGAACTGGATTTTGAAGTTGAACTGTTTGAACTTGTACTGGAATGACTTGAGCTGATTGAACTCGACTTGCTGCTGGACACACTGGAACTGGTTGTCGAATTTGAGCTGCTCACCGAACTTTTCGATGAAGAAGAATTGGAAGAGGTTGTCGATGCCGAGCTGGATACCGGAACGATCACAACACTTGAAGAACTCGATTTTGAACTTGAGTTCACCGATACCAGGCTGTTTGAACTTGAAACAGAGCTGACAATATTGGTCGATGAACTGGATTGATTTGTAGTGGTACTGCTTGACGAAACATTTGCAGAAGAAGATGTATTCACTGTACTGGACGGACTGCTGATTGTGGCCCGGGAAGAACTATTGTTCTCTGTTCCACTACTACCGCCACCACAAGCTGATAAGGTGAGTGTTGTAATCAACAACCCTGACACAAAAACCTTTTTGTTACTCAACATATAAACCTCAACTGCTAAAAAGAAAATTTGTAAATAGATAATATTTGTTCAAACTGTTTCCGTGACAGAAAAACAAAGAGCCGATTTGACGGCTCTTTGTTTTACAAAATTACAATCCGTTTTGGTTACCAATCAGTGGTGCCATGTAAGGTTTGAGTTTATTTACTTTCCAATCGTGAACTGTATTCCAGTCATCCGTCAGAATACCGCCGGTATCACCCGAGTTGGGATTCCATGCCCAATACGTCCATGAATATCCCTCGCTTCTTTGATCCATATATTTCAGGAACTCATCAAACCATTTAACTGCAGCACTATTGGGTATCTCATCTCTCACACCGAATTCACCCACCAGTGTATGGCCAATATTTTTGCTGTAAATAAATCCAAAACGATCTTCCCAAATAAACGGTAAATTTTGCGGGAATCGATAATCCCTGAACCAGGGTTGCAAATACACTTCCGGCCCGTATTCGTGCGGTGAATAAACCAGTTTATTTTGGAATGTAATATTGATAGGGTTGTTGATAACGCCTTGTAAATTACCGCCCCACCAGTATTTATTCAGTGCAGTTGATGTCGCATTCAAACTTTCAACACCTTCAACAATAATCAATGCATTGGTATTTACCGTTTGAATGGCATTGGCACAACGAATTGCTGCTTCGTTCCAGTTAAGAGAACTGGTTGGGCCAGCCCAGGCTGCTTCAAAATGCGGTTCGTTTTTAAGATCCAGCGCAACTACAGTGTCATTGTTGGCATAACGTGCGGCAATAAATTTCCAGTTATCTATCCATTTGGATTCGGGATAATCCAAATTCCAAATGCCTTCTATCAAATAGGAATCCGGTTTACGTGAATGGGAATCCAGAATCACTTTTAATCCCAATTTTCCTGATTCGACAATGATTGCATCTAGTAAGTCCAGTGGCGTTTGCGTTCCAGTCATGCCATTCAATGTCAAATTGATATCCAAATCTTTCAGCAAGAGTGTGCCTGCTCTTGATTCATCCAACACATAGTCTGAATAAGGAATTCGAACAGTATTAAATCCGACAGTTTTTATTTGAGCCAACATGTCTTTGTAGCTCCGTGCATTTAAACCGAATGGAATTAAATTTTTGGTTTCAAATCCAAACCAGTTGACACCTGTCATTCTCACCAAATGATTGTGACTGTCATAAAGTTTTGTACCTTCAACGCGTAACCAATTGGGTTTGCCAGTATTCGCTAATTGTTGACTGGTTTTCACCACAGCTGCTGTTTGAGTTTTTACAGGTGCAATAGTTGCAGTTGACCAATTGATATAAGGATCGTTGGGGTTGAGTGCTGGCGGTACGCCCACTTGTGAAAAATCAAAAACAAATCCCGGATTGGGTTCAAGCTCGCCGGTTTTCCATTTGAATGCAGCTAATCGTAATGGTGTGGTGGATTTATTGAAAAAGAATTCAATTTTTTCGATGTGAATATCAACAGTCGCACCATTTTTTGCCTGGAAGAAAAACTTGGAAGCAACATTCAAGTGTGGTTGCAAGGGCATTCCTTTCAAGCCTGAATCTTGTTCGCCTTCAAAATCCGATACCAAATATTTGAATTTTGTTGATGTATTACTCAACGTTATTGGTGTTTTGGTTGCGTAATTTCCCCATTCTGCAGGCTTATCGATATCAGTGGTTTCAAACATGACACCTATGGTACCTGAGCCATAGGCAGTAACTTCTACATAATCCAGATCACGCAGGTCAACACCGGCTGCCTCGAATAAAAGATTGGTTCCAACACCAGCATAACCGTCTTTCACAACATTCAGTTTCAAATGGAGTTCGTTACCGGAAATCGCTTTGCCAATGTTGTAAGCATTAATGGAAAGATTGTTGGCATTTTTCAAACTGGTGCCGTTTTTATCAGCAAATGTGTACCAGTAACCACCACCTTCGGTGTAATTTTCGCCGCGATAAGTCGCCAAGGCTGCGCCTAAATTATTTTGGTGATCGTTGTCAGCAAAGTTATCCAGAATGATGGAATTGGGCGTTCCGTAATCGAAAATGTGAGGGTAGGGCAGCAAATAATTTGAGCCGTCTGCGGACACCAGATAAGGGTAGTCAGTATCGAATACTGTCTCCCCCGGTTTTACTGGCTCATAAACTACATTGCCAGATACTGCCTGATCACCTTCAGGAGTAATAGGCGGTTCCGAACCAAAAGATGCTGCAGTAGCACTGTTGGTTGTTGAACTCACTGATGAGCTTGATCGGGAGCTGGATGACACAGAGCTGGATCGTGAACTTGAAGTTGATGAACTCGATGAACTGGATTTGGAGCTTGAAATCAAACTGGATGATGATTGTGATGAGCTTGATTTGGAGCTGGAAATACTGGATGTGGAGCTTGAATTCGATGAACTTGAAGATGATTTCGAGCTTGATTGTGTACTTGATGATTTACTGCTTGTAGAGCTTGTAGATGAACTGGACTTTGATGTTGATTGGCTTGATGACAGCGATGAACTGATTGGGTTATTCAGTGAACTTGAAGTGACCACAATAGCAACAGAAGACTGCGAGCTTTTGCTTGAAGAACTCATCTGGCTGCTGATTGAAGAAGAACTGACAACGAGATTCTGGCTGGAAGCTGAGCTTGAAACGGTCGCCAATGAAGATGATGTTTCGTTGTTTGCTATTTGGCTCGAACTGCCTGGGCTTGAACTCTTCAACTCCGACCTTGATGAACTCTTGTTTCCGCCGGCGTCCCCTCCACCTCCACCACAAGCGGCCAATGCCAGGGAAAGCATAAAGCAGGTCGCCATCTTATATCCAATCATAATTAAATCTCTTTTGTTAATAATGATATGGAATTTTACGTCAAATAGACGATTTTCGATGAGGCGTATTTCTCATTGGTGAAATGGTCATCATAGGGCTTGGCTATAGGAGATCTAGCAGGTGATAGTCAAATGCCTGACTTCATATTAATTGCACCGGAAGGTAACCCGTTTGGTGGGTAATGCACTCAACAGGTTCGTTTTTTAGAAGATCTATTTGGGATGTAAAGCAGTTCCTTCAAACTGGATACCTTGCCAGCCAAACTTCATAAAGTTGCGGATATTCTGATGATCGGTTGCATCAGGATTTTGCAACACATCTTTTCGATAATAATCACCAAACAATTGCAATGTTTGCTGTTCAGAAAGTTTATGCATCTGTGCAAAAAAGAAAATTTTACATGAACCATTATTCTGGTTTGCGGAATTGTAAATCTCGCCATTTTTGAATGCGGTAGGCGTAAACAAATACTGGTTTTCTATGTATTCAATCACTTGTGAAAACGCAATTTGTGCGGGATCTGTATTTAATGGATTAATCAACATCATCTCCAGGTGGTAAAAAAAGAAACGCTTTTTACCTGATGTGAGTCTTGCCTGTAAATAGAATGTTTTAAATAGAAGGTTTGGATAAATAAATCGCACAGCCTTGTCACTGTGCGATTTATTTTCAAACTTAATTACACACACTTCCTGTAACAGTCGGGATCTGGGTTGAGCTACCGCTCTTGGTGCCCTGGAATCCGAATTCAACTGTTTGACCCGGTTGGATGGTTCCATTCCAGCTCATATTGCTGGCTGAATAGGGATTACTGCCACTGAAAACAGCATTCCACAGTCCAGTCACCCTGCTGCCATCACTGTAAGTCCAGCTCACACTCCAGCCATTTATACTGGAACTGCCTGGGTTGGTGATGCGTATTGCTGCGGTGAAACCGGTGTTCCATTGATTGGTAATCACATACTGGCATTTACCTCCGGATGCTGCACTTGATGATCTGCTGGAGCTCACGCTGGAAGATCGGCTGGATGAACTCAAGCTGGAAGACCTGCTCGAACTGGACAGGCTTGATGATCGGCTCGAGCTGGATAGAGAAGACGATCTGCTGGATGACCGGCTTGAGCTGGATACCGATGAAGACCGACTTGAGCTTGAGACGGATGAAGATCTGCTCGAACTGGAAATCGATGAAGACCGACTGGAAGATGAGCTTGAAGAACCCGGCAGGTTGTTGTTAGCCGCATAGTCATTGTAGAACGCCAGATTCCAGGCCAAAGGCGCGTTCCAGTTAATGGTGATCTCATTCACTGCATAAGCATTGATGTTATCCGCCCAGCAAGTTGCCGGTCTGGATTTACATGACGCCAAGAGTGATGCAGAAGTACTGTCTTCCAAGCCTGCGTTAGGTCCACCGGAAAGTGCACCTGGTGGTGGAGCGGGGTAGTTACCATTAATGGCATTTGCCCAAAAGCGATGATGTGGTTGGGTAACGGCTTTGCTGCCCAAGCCGGTTACGAAGGATGTTGAAAGGACGTTTTGCCCAAACAAATAGTTCAAACCCTTGCCAACACCTCTGGCAAACGCATCATTTTTGGTGAAGTCGTAAGCGAGGCCCATCAGAATCAACTTGTTGGTGACGGCTCCATTTGATCCCCAGTAATAATCCAGGGTTGATGCGGGGGCCGGATAACCCGATGCGTTTTGTGTCGTCAGATGTCCATTGGCGATACTGGTGATTTTTTGTTGTGCAGGAGTGCGCAAACCAGCTGTTTGGGAAGTTGGAACTACAGCAAGTGATATCAAACCTGCCAGAGCTGTATCCGCCCAGCCAAAATCTACGTTGGTAACAGAATAGTTGTTAATGGTAGAGAGGTATTTTGAATCACCTGTTGTCAGGTAAAGCTCAACAGCTGCCCAGTAGAACTCATCAGAAACGGTTTTGTCGCCATAACCCCCGCCACCATTGTCGTAGTTACCTGAGTAGATGTCATTTGGGTTGGACTGAGCGGCGTCCCAGGCGCGTTTGGCGGCATTCAGGCAGGTATTGGCGAAACCTGAATCCAGATCTTTCCATATACGGGCTGATTGGGCTGCGACTGCTGCCAGATTTAATGTTGCTGCTGTAGATGGCGGTACCAGTGCGCGTTGTTGAGGGTCTTCGTGCGGTGCCAGAGGGAAGCCTGTCCAACCCACATCATGCATTTTGTGATGAACCATTCCTGCTTTGGCTTGGCCTGCAGGTACCTGCATGGCTAACAAAAACTCCATTTGCCAACGGGCTTCATCCAGAATATCCGGAATTCCATTGGTGCTTTCCGGGATATTTAATTTTCCGTCATCAATATTGCTGGTGTTGCTGAAATTCTGTGCACGCTCGTACATATTGAGCAATGTCCAGACAGAGATGCCTCCATTTACCACATATTTCCCATGGTCGCCTGCGTCGTACCAGCCTTTGGTAACGTTCAGTGAGTAGTTACAGGTACCGCTCCAGCAAGGCACGTTGATATCTCCTTTGTTGGCACCACTATTCAGGTGACCGGCAGGACGTGACCATTTGCTGTTACTGGCAAAGGAACCATTGCCGCCGCCTGTGTATTGGGTCTCAATCGTGATACCACTGCGGTTGTGGTAGAAATATTTCAATGAATCGTAAAGAGCTGGTTTGAAAACTGTCGATGAAATCGCAAAGTTATAACTGGTATCACTGCCAACGGCCAGGCTAAAACCTGTTCCGGTTGCTGTGATGCTGGAAAGATCGATCTGATGAAGTGAATCGCCGCTGGCCGCATCAAAACCTGAAGGTTGGGTTTGGCCTGTCGCAATAACAGTTCCATTTTGTTTGAGTTGCCATGTGAGTGCACTGCTGCTGGTTGTTCTATAAGTGGCCGCTTTTACACCATTAGGCAAATAGCCCAGTTGGTTCACTCTTGGGTTGCCGGTTTGTGCATAAACATTCAATGCAGATATGGCCAATATGCCAGTGCCAATCAGTTTGAAAAGGGATGTTTGTTTCATCGCAATATCTCGCTCTGTAAATGGAAAAGATCAATAAAACGTATTAATGCTATAAAGCGATCCCTACTAAAAAAACTGCCGATCATATGATCGGCAGTGTTAATAATTTGAGGCTCGTCCTGAGCCAAAACATCTTGATTACAGGGGTGGATAAGCGTTATTCATCAGAAGCTGGAAGGCTTCTTTGAACCAGCGACCGGCAACCGGAGCGTTCGGTAATGCACCGGTATCTACGTTCGAGCCACTGCCCGGATTGTAGTTGTAGGTAGGGTCACACATACGGTCAAAGCCTTTGGCTGGATCTTGTGGGTCGTAAGACAACTCCAGCGACGCAGCACCATCTGACTCTCCTGGTGGTTTAACCCATACATAAGCATCGATACCGGCAACTGGAGCCACTGTTGGTCGAGCACCAATACCACCTTTCTGGTTACACCAGTTTCCACGGTGAGTACGACGATCAATACGTGATTCGTTCACGAAAGTATCCAGCACTGTGCTGGTAGATACTGCTGTTGGACGGTTTGGTCCACCCCAGCCATTACGAGAGGTATCAACCAACATACCGATAGTAGATGGGAAGCCAGCCGCTATCATGCGTGTACGCCATGCCTGAACGAAGCCTACTTCACTGAAGTAAGGGTTCCACTCATAGAAGGACGCCTGACGAGTCGGGGTGCTTCCGAATTGGGTCACGGAATCCAGGAATGGTTCGTAAAGTGGGGTATATCCAGCAGTGTTGGATACAAAGCCGGCAATACTGTTTACGCCGCCAGTTGCGCCTTTAATTGCGTTACCAATCAGGGTGAGGCCTTCAGCGAAGTTGTCATCCCAGCCTAACCAGCCTGAGTGTCCAATATCAACATAGCTGTATACGTTTTTAATTGGATAAAACTTGCTGAGGGTATATTGCGTATTAGGTACATAACCATATGGGCCTTGGTTTGCTGCGGCACAATCCGGATCATCCAGGTTGGTAACCAGATTTGGCAACGAGTCAGGTTCAATGATGGCAATAATGCGCAACTCCTGATATTTCGGATCAGAGAAAATTGAGGCAATCACATCAATATACTCAGTGCGATAACGGGCGGTATCTTCCGCTGTTTGCTTCAATTCACCATTTGATGCGAGAGCGTGACAGTCACGGTTCGGCAGGTCATAAACCACAACTTGAATCACATTGGCGTTTTGATCCAATGCGGCATCCAGATGATCGCGTAGACCGAAGCTGCCATCAGGCGGTGCTATGGCGCCGATACGATCCATCCACACAGCAGTGTTATAACCGGCAACCCGTGATCCACCGGTTTCAGCTTGGGCTTTGGCAGACCAGATGGGGTCTACATACCATTGAGCGCCAACGAATGGGTTATCCAGACGAACAATGCTGGTTGATGTGCTGGAAGCAGATGAGCTTGATCGGCTTGAAGAACTGAGTGAACTTGATCGGCTTGAGGAGCTGATTGAACTGGAAACACTTGAGCTGGAACGGCTTGAGCTGATTGAGGAGCTAAGTGAGCTTGACCGTGATGAACTGGAAATCGAATTTGAAGAGTTGATAAAGCTGGAAACACTTGAGCTTGAACGGCTTGAGCTGGAAATCGAACTCGAACGGCTTGAACTTGAAATCGAGCTTGAACGGCTTGAACTGGAAATTGAACTTGAGCGTGAAGAACTGGAGATAGAGCTTGAACGGGAAGACGAACTCACCGCAG
>CAMLML010000114.1 GCA_946481095.1 uncultured Cellvibrio sp. | reverse complement strand
CGGTGCGAACAAACCCGCTCCAGACAAAGATTAAAAATATGAGTGCTAATTGAAGGCTAGTTAATTCGTTCACATCGATCTCTCTGCCAAACACCTGTATGATTTATTGAGTTGGTTAATTTTATATTTCGTTAGCTTGGACAACCTTGAAAAAGAAGCTTTTCAAGATCTGTAACCACAGGAGTTTATTCACCATTTAAAATAGATGTTTTGAGACGATCAGTTGTTATTACACTCTTGCTCGAGCTCTAATCTGCTGCTCTATACGTTGAGATATTTGGGTATACAATTGAGCATTTTCGTTTTCACGATCACTTACGGTAACAACAAGAGCATAATTTTCAAATTCTGCACTAAGTGCATCGCCCCAACCCGCCGCATCTTGCCTTGTTACAACAACAAACCATTTGAAATCAGGTGATAGATTCTTTTTAAAGTTCCATATCGAACATTGAACGGTTCCTTTATTTCTTAGTTCAGAAGAAATAGTGCGATTTTCTTTACTTGTAACGGAATCGCTTAATTTATCATGATCCTTTTGATGTTCCTTGTGAAAGTGTTTCTGTACCTCGCCTAGAGATCGGCCTTTTACCAAATTGAAAGTAATTTTAGTAGCCTTATAATCAAGTCGGGTTGTACGCACAGCTGGGCTGTAACTTAATGAAATTCGCAGTTGTCTTGCAGACTGTTTACTTCTCAAAAAGTCTTCCGGTAGCGGAAGCTCATAAAATTGACAGCTGTCATTAGCTATTGAATCTTCTGCCATAAGCAATACAGCGGCCTCCTCAGACCGATATAAATTTTCTTCGTTAACACGACCATACCCAGCGAAGTCTATATGTGGAGCACGCCACCCGTTTACTTTTGCATATTGCTTGGTCTGGTTATCGGAAAAAGTTGCCAGACATTCCTGCGGCATATCAGCTTGATTAACTAACATAGCCCTGAGCATGTTGGATGATGCTTGTGGATAGAGTTTTAATAGTCGCCCTGCTAAATGAGTTACATAAGGCGCAGAGAAGCTTGACCCATGGCATATACTAAAGATGGTATTACCCCGAAAATTTGCATTTAAAATGTCTAGTAAAAGGTGATGGTTGATGAGCCTTTGCAGCCGCTAAATGATCGATATCCTCTGGTCGCTGTAAGTCGCCTCTGGTGGCATCATGCAATGCCAAACTGCCCACTGTTAACACGTTAAGCGCTGGGGCAGGGTCAATAATCCTATTGTGGTCGCCTAACAAATAATCTGGATACTCTTCTCGCCAACTCTCAACAGGTATAGGTGGAGTTTCGCTACCTCGAAAATTTCCGACAGACACAACAAATAACACGTCGTGTTTTCTTGCCAAAGTATCAAGGATGTAAGCTATGCCACGAATATGTTTGCCATCATATGGGGCATTTTCGTTACCAACAGAAAGATTAAATATTCGACAACCAAGCTCGACAAAATATTCCACAGCTTTAACAAGTGTTAACTCAATGGTTTCAGTATTAAACTCGCAATTTCGATTAAGAATTTTTCCGTTAAATATCCAACTGTGAGGAACCCAATAATTTACAGCATTACACTCTTCAATATTTCCATAGAGTGCGATACCCGCTACTTGAGTGCCATGTCCTGCTACGTCAAATTCATCTTCGCCATCAACAAAACTAACACTTTCAGCAATAGCAGACTTAAGCAAAGGATGATTAGTGTTAATACCGCTATCAAGAATGCAAATACGTGGGGCATCCTTATCTGGGGCAGGGATGTTAGAAGGAACTGTGTTTATGTCTTTATTGATGGTTTGGTAATCAATCCCACTTTGTGGCGGTAAATCTACTAATCGAACCTTGGAATGATTAAGCAGCTTTTCTGCTCCAATTAAATCCAATGAAACACGAAACATCAATAGGCTATCAAGATTAATGCGATCCTTCTTTGCAATACTATTTTCAATCATCCATTGCTCAAAAGAATCAACTAACTCTTTTCTCTTTTGGCTGTTACTTACTTCTACAGGCCAAAGTTCAATATCTAATAAAAATGAACCTGCGTCAGGAAAACCATGTCGCTTAACTGCCCAGCTTTTTCTGTCCTCAGCATCCCAGGCTTCAATACCGTTAATCGCCTCCAATAATTGCCTTCTTGTTATATCGCGATCATCAATCCCTAGCCTAACCAAATGATCAGCAAAAATAGCGAGACCTTGCTCTGTAGTAAATACAACGCAAATTTGATTATCTTCTTGGCTAATAAATTCGACACCATGTGCAACAAGATCATTAAAGCTCAATGTATCATCGTACTTTAACTTTAGAACATAACTACCTGGTTGCGATGTTAACTGTTGTTTGACTATTTGAGTTGTAGCAGCAAGAGAAGCAGATAGTCGCTGACCGTGACTAATTAAATCATCCCGCTTTGTAAAGCGTGGTGGGCGACCAGCTCTTCTTGGATTGTTAAATGATTCTTTTTCTATACGCAGGTGCTCAAAATCATTTGGCATTAATATTTAAATCCTTTTATTTGTTAGTGTGACTTTCTTTTGTCGCAGCCTGTTTCAAATCTTTAACAGTTAAAAATTCCTGACTACGTAAAATCATTCGCTTAACAGCTCTGCGTACTATTCTTTCAATATCTGCGCCGCTGCGTTTACTGAACAAATCCAAAAGTGGCTTTTCATCCAGTTCAAATTGTCTACGAACACCGCGTAGCTTCAACGATAGGATTTGTTTTATCTGATCTCTATTCGGTAGCGGAAAATCAATAGTTTCATCAAAACGACGCCAAATCGCGCTATCCAAAATTTGCTCATGATTGGTTGCTGCGAGAATAAGGCTTTTACCTTGATAGGCATCCATCATTTGAAGCACTGCATTAACTACCCTACGCAATTCACCATGCTCACCCGAATCTGCACGCTCTTTCCCAATTGCATCAAACTCGTCAAACAATGCAACCATTGGATATTCAGCGATGAAATCAAATACCTTCCGAAGATTAGCGGCTGTCTCTCCAAGAAACGATGAGACCAGAGAATCAAGGCGGACAATTGCCAGAGGCAGATCAAGCTCAAACGCTATAACCTCAGCCGCTAATGTTTTACCGCAACCTGGTGGCCCATGAAAAATGACTTTTCCAGAAGGTTTCATACCGAAACTTCGCAATACATCTGCACGGCGATGCTCTTCTAGTAATTCTTCAATAGCTACTTGGCTGGACTCTGGCAAAACCATCTCTTCCAATGGCCTTTGGGCTTGACGTATATCCAATAAGGGAAGTCCACGTTCTTTATCAACTGGTGGAACAGGTAAAGCACCGCGACCATTCTGCTTAACAGGCTTTAAATATTCGCCATACAACACTTGTTCAAGATCATTGGCCAACAAGTGATGTTGCTTCTGCCGTTCATCTTGAATAACCGCTTCGGAGGCTCGACGAAAGGCATCAGTATCTCCACTCACGCCTGCTTTAATTAACTGTCTTAATACTTTACCGTTCGCCATTGCGTACCCTCCGACATGTGCTTGTTCCTAGAACAACACACTTTTTACTCCACAGTCACTGACTTGGCAAGGTTCCTCGGCTGATCCACATCAGTTCCCTTAATAATCGCCACATAATAACTCAGCAACTGCAAAGGAATGGTGTAGAGAATTGGTGCCAACCATGGATGAATATGTGGGACGTTAATCACACGCATGGTGGCATCGGATTTAAATTGTGCATCAACATCGGCAAACACATACAAAATACCGCCGCGTGCGCGTACCTCTTCGACGTTGGATTTTAATTTTTCCAACAAATCGTTATTGGGTGCAACCACAATGATTGGCATTTCGGCATCGATTAATGCGAGAGGACCGTGTTTTAATTCACCGGCGGCGTAAGCTTCTGCGTGAATGTAGGAAATTTCTTTTAACTTCAACGCACCTTCCATTGCGATTGGATATTGATCGCCGCGGCCTAAAAATAATGCGTGATGTTTATCAGCGAATTCTTCTGCAAGGGCTTCGATTTGTGATGCCAGTGTTAATGACTCTTCCAGTTTTGAGGGAAGATTTTTTAAGGCGGCAACCATGTTTTTTTGATCAGCAGCAGAAAGGCCATTGTATTTTCCGATGGCCAATACCAACATCGCCAAACCGACTAATTGCGTGGTGAAGGCTTTGGTTGAAGCCACACCAATTTCTGCACCGGCGCGTGTCATAAAGGCGAGATCAGATTCGCGTACCAGTGATGAGCCAGCAACGTTACAAATCGACAAGCTGCCCAAATATCCTAATTCTTTTGCGAGGCGTAATGCAGCAAGCGTATCGGCGGTTTCACCCGATTGACTGATAGTCACAACCATACTGTTAGGTTGTACAAAAGATTTTCTGTAACGGAATTCGCTGGCGATTTCGACATTACAGGAAATACCTGAGAAAGTTTCCAACCAATAACGTGCGACCACGGCCGAGTGATAGCTGGTACCGCAGGCGACGATTTGAATGTGTTTTACTTTTTTGAACAATTCAGCAGCGCCATTGCCAAAAGTTTCGTCCATCACTGAATCATTACTCAAACGACCTTCGAGTGTATTCAACACCGCATTGGGTTGTTCGTAGATTTCTTTCAACATAAAGTGACGATATTGGCCTTTGTCGCCCGCGTCATAACTGGCGGTTGATTCGTGAACTTGACGTTCAACGGCTTTGCCATCTTTATCAAAAATTTTAATTGATGTGCGAGTAATTTCGGCAACGTCACCTTCTTCCAAAAAGATAAAACGACGAGTTACCGGCAACAAGGCTAATTGATCGGATGCAATAAAGTTTTCGCCGATTCCCAAACCAATTACCAAAGGCGAACCGGAACGGGCAACCACCAAGCGCGATGAATCATTTTTATCCATCAACACAGTGCCGTAAGCGCCATGCAATTGCTTTACAGTTTTTTGTACAGCAGTTAACAAATCATTCGCTTGTTTTAATTCTTTTTGCACCAGGTGTGCGATGACTTCGGTGTCAGTATCCGATGTAAAAACATAACCTTCGCTTTGCAATTGTGAGCGCAAAGGCGCGTGGTTTTCGATAATGCCGTTGTGCACTACCGCAATGTGTTCTTTGGAAACGTGTGGATGCGCGTTGCGTTCGCTTGGCTCACCGTGAGTGGCCCAACGAGTATGCGCAATACCGGTACCACCGGGTGTCGGTTGTGCTTTGACAGCATCGGATAATTCTTTCACTTTTCCGAGACGACGCAAACGTTGTAACTCGCCAGTTGAATTCACCACGGCTACGCCCGCTGAGTCATAACCGCGATACTCCAAACGACGTAAACCTTCAACCAGAATATCCACCACATCACGTTGTGCTACTGCACCTACAATGCCACACATAATTTTTCTCCTTTGAATAAAAAAATAAATAAAGTAAATGTCATTTTTGATCTAAATACACAGTTTCAAATCTGTTTTTCTCAATACTCAATACGCGATTAACGCTTCTTGTTGTCGCAAAAAAAACTTTAATCCTTAAGGAGTATTGAAAATGAAATCAGTAAAAATTGTTTTAGGTCTATCCCTGTTCGCCGCTTTAGGTTCGCAATCTGCTTTTGCTGGCCCTTGCGATGGTTTATCAGGAACACCTCTCGCAGCCTGTTTAGCCGCACAACCCAAAGCACCGACCTGTACTACCACTTACACCGTGGCGCCAAATGCGTGTGCTGGTGTTCCATTTCCTTATTACTACGCTTGTCTTAACAGCGCTCCAAAAAACCATCCCGTTACAGTGTGCAAATAACGCTATGCCCCGTTGCACAAACGGGGCTTTTTTACATTTCTGCGCAAATAACTTGCACACCCTGCTGCTCAATTTTTTGTTTGTCCTGCGCAGAAATATCCGCATCGGTAACTAATACTTTTACCACCGACCAGGGCAATTCCAGATTATGGATTTTGCGGCCGATTTTGTCGGATTCGGCCATCACAATCACTTCGCGCGCGACTTCGGCCATCACACGACTCAAACTATAAAGTTCATTAAATGTGGTAGTGCCGCGAGACAAATCCAAACCGTCAGCACCAATAAAGAACTGGTCAAAATTGTAGGAACGCAAAATCTGTTCGGCTAACTGCCCCTGAAAACCTTCGGATTTTGGGTCCCAGGTTCCGCCGGTCATCAAAATCGTGGGTTCATTTTCCAACTCGCGCAGGGCGTTGGCGATACTCAAAGAATTAGTCATCACCACCAAACCCTGCTTATGAGAGAGTTCGGGCAAGAGAGCAGAAGTGGTGGAACTGCCGCTATCGAGAATGATCCGATTATGGTCGCGGATCAGTTGGGCAGCCGCTTTGGCAATTGATTGCTTTCGTTGTGAAACTTTTTCGACAGAAGGGTCTTGAATCAACTCTTGCGGTACAGGAACTGCTCCGCCATAGCGACGAAGCAGCAAACCATTGGACTCCAATGCCGCCAAATCCTTACGAATCGTAACTTCCGAAGTATCAAACTGCTCCGCCAAAGCCTCAACACTCACCTCTCCACTGGAGTTCAAGCGTTCAATAATGGCCCTACGGCGCTGTTGGGTGTTACGTTTGGTCATAAATCCTTACCGTAAGTTTCGAAACGAAAGATATTCTAGTCGAACGAAACTTTTTAGCAAGATTTATTTTTGGGCAATGAAAGGTCAGGGCATCTCATCCTCAGCTGGTTGGCAGACGTTATAAAATCTCCGCCTTTCCATCTGCAAAATCTCTTTTCCATTGATTAAACGCTTCCTTTTCCTGTTTTGTTATTTCTTCAAATCCAGCATAACGACAATTTTCAGGGAAAGAAGTTGTTCTGATCACACTAAAAATCGAATTCACAGGCCAGGACTTTTGTTTGATAATTTTTTTAAGTGCGTCCAAAGTGCTAAATGGTTCTCTTTCGAGATAGGCTACAACAAAAAGAAAATCATCTTCGATAATGTCAATTAGTTCTTTGCCAAGACGAATGCGCTGCCCTTTTACCACGTCTATGCGATGAACTTCGATAATTTTACAAAGTCTCCATTTTCCATTTTCTTCAATCGATAAAAGTGTTCGTTCCGAATGAGGAAAATGTTTATCTTCTTCCGAGAAGAAAGGCTGGATGCCAGAGCGAGGTTTGTGAACATGTCGAGTCCACACGAACGATTCTAAATTTAGTTCGAAATCATCCTTATTAAAACGATAAACATGATTATCTCGCTCTGTTTCAAAAATCTCACCTCCTTGAATTCGGATAACGGATTGATCCTTGAGAAATGCCGAGTGTTTAAAGACCCAACCAGGACATTCGCCAAATGTCGTTATCTTTTCCATAGTAAATGTCTTGATATTTAAACGATAGACTGGTGTCGATCCATTTATCCGATCATTTATATAACCTAAGCTACCAATTATATAAATATAATTTTCTACAAGCGTAGCTGTGTGAAAGTCTGTTGGAGGAAAAATATCTTTCGGATATTGATAAATCGTAAAATTCCCATCACCTTTATGATGAAACACTTCATTATAAATACAAAAATCAGGACCATAATAATCTTCATGCTCACCTGCGATTTCAATAAATTCTCCTTGTCCTATAGGTGTAATACTTTTTCCAAATCTTTCATAACACCAAACAAGTTCATCATGGTTATCAGTATCATTAAATTGACTTCGAGCTAGCCAAGCGTTACCCGCGCAACGCGTCATTTCATACCAAAAAATTTTGTTGCAAATTTGAGGATTTGACTTGCCGAATATTCGCGACTTATCTTTCAAATAATCATCTTTAGAGACTTGGATAGATTTTTTATTGCCAATGCCAAGCAATTCTTTTTTAGCATCATCACTTAATTCATTAATATCATTTCCAGCAGCCAGTAATAACTCTACAATTTCCATATTTGATGTATGAGAAATCGCCGTTTGTTGCGAAAACTGCGAGCGATCTTTTTTAAAGATGTTTGCACCCTGTCGAAGTAATGAACGTACACAATCTACAGATCCTTTTTCAGCAGCGTCTATTAATGGCGTATAACCAAATTTATTGTAGGTTTCAAAATCAAAACCAATTTCAATTAAAAATTCAAGCATGGATGCATCATCCATTTGAATGGCATATTCAATTGGGCTTTTGTCACATCGCCCGCGATCTGCAATATTTGCTCCTGATGACATCAGCAGTTGGACTTTTTGTATGTCACCTGTTAGAAGTGACAGCAAAAATGGTGTTCGTTCCCAAGTATCTCTGCAATGCAAATTGTCTCCGGCTTCTATACACCGCTTAATATCTTCAAGTGTTCCGTAGGCAACAGCATGAAATAGAGGTGACCAATTTAAATGGGTGGGATCAGCGCCTGCTTCGAACAATCTTTTGACCACATCGAAGCGTCCGTTTCGAGACGAAACGCGTAATGGGGTTTCAAAATATTTGGTTTTTTCGTTTGGATCCGCACCTAACGCAAGTAATGTATTAACTTGAGCGAGCAAATCTTCTTCGTTAGCATGAATTACTTGTAATAATGATTTTTCTTTCATTTTTTAATCCTCCTTAAGCACACTACTGCAATAGCCTGCTAAATATGATTGCGTACTTTCCTGATGATATTATTTTTCCGATAAAAAATTTTGGAGCGGCTATTATGCAGGGAGAATTTTAATCCGGTATAGACCTGCCAGAAAAATAAATGCCCCCATAAGGGGGCAGTGTGTTGCAACAAGAATTAAAACCACAACCGCGAAGGCAAGCGCTGCTCACATTCTTTGCTTGAATTGGGAACACTGTCGATTGGGCGGATACCCTCGGTACTGCGCCAGGTGATGAATTTTCCGTTGTTGTCAAAGCGATATTGTTTGTGGGTTTCACCATTCACGATTATGGATTCTGCCGGTTTAATTACAGCGGAGTATTTGGCACCGAGGAATTCAATGGTTAACAATAAACTGTAAGATTGAAAATTATTTTCACTGGCACCTAACAAACTCCAATAACCTTTTACCAATTCCCCGCGGGTATTACCCTTACCCAGAGAGCCATCGATATTGGCTTCGTCTATATATTTTACGCAAGCTTGAAATGAACCGTTTAACGCACTGTTATTGCCTTGAAAATAAAATTCCACTTCCTGGTCCTTCAATTGGTCAGGTCCATAACCCAAATCCATATCAGATACTTTAATTTTAAATCCACCTATTGCTGTAAAAGGCTCAATGGTTTCTGCAATTTTTACCAGATCATTGATGCTCTCTGTTGAATCCATACCGCTCGTAAAGTTGTGATTGATCAATGACGACAAATCACTGTCATCATCGCCTAAACTTTCAGTTAATGAATCAATTAAATTTTGATTATTGCTATCGGTGAAAAAATTAATTGCATTATCTATGCTGTTGTCAGTTGAGGTTTCCTGAAGCGTTTTGATAACGACTGATTCAATTGCTTTTACGCCACCGGTGACATCGTTTTGCATTTGGTTGGTTTTTTCTGCGGGGATCAGGCTATTGACCAAATCTGGAATTTTGACGGCTGTTTGGGTAACGCGCTCAAATTGGCTCGCGTTCATGTCTGTTGGCAAATCATAATCGTTGTCTTTGTATATTTGGCGAAGATTTTCTTCCGCAGTATCCAGAATATCAATTATTTTTTCAGGAGTAATCAATTCTGCCAAAGAGGTTTCACCAGTCGCCAATTCTTTTGCAAGCTGTTCGTAAACCATTGCCGATGCGTCATTAGGCGTACCAAAATCATCACCAATTTTATTATAGGTATCGGTCAATCTGTCAGATAAAACGCTGGTCAGTTTATGTAGCGTTAATGCGATATTTAATAACTTGCTATTTACAACATCAGAAGAATTAACGTAATCGATATCCAAATCAGCAGTTGTTAAACCCAGTGATTGTAAAATTACACTGGTTTCTGTGTTGCTAGCGCTGACCAGTAAAGTGGTAATAGGACTAATCACACTGAAAGGAACCTCGTCATTAACCACTTCAACCCGGCGACTTAATTGCCCTTCGAAAGGCTCACCCGTTAACACATCATATCCACCATCAATTCTTATTACGACGGATGTTGTGGTTTGGGTGGTTCGCAAACAATATTGCGCTTGTTCACTGTTGGTCGTACTCGTACAGTAATTGGTTTGTGTTAAGGGGTTATAGCTGTAGTAACCATCATTATCAGTAAACGCAAACGCTTCCCATGGATCACGTGTGGCATTGTTGTTGGTATCCAGAAAAACCAATGCGCGTGCTATGTGTCCATCAATTGCTGCACCCGAAAAACTGACTTCTTTTGCTGATGGATTTTTTTCAGCGGCATCCTGACCCGATCCTCCACAACCCGTCATTCCTGCCAGAGCTACGAAAAAACCCGCTG
>CAMLML010000113.1 GCA_946481095.1 uncultured Cellvibrio sp. | reverse complement strand
CCTTGTGTAATCACTATGTCACCGGCTCGCACAATATCTTTTATAACATCCGGCACTGCATCAACAGTTTCAACAAAAATGGGATCAATTACTCCACGTGTTCGAATACTGCGACACAGATGACGACTGTCTGCACCGGGAATTTGATCTTCGCCTGCGCTGTAGACTTCCAATAAAACCAATGCATCAACAGTGGATAACACTTCAACAAAATCTTCATACAGATCACGTGTTCGTGTGTAACGATGCGGTTGATACACCATCACCAATCGGCGATCAGGCCAACCATCACGCACAGCGCGAATCACTGCAGCCACTTCACGCGGATGATGTCCGTAATCATCGACCAACATGGCTGAACCATCACCGACTGAAAAATTTCCATAGACTTGAAAACGTCGTCCCACACCCTGGAAATTTGCCAGGCCCTGTTGAATTGCCTGATCAGCAATGCCTTCATCACTCGCCACGGCAATTACTGCGGTAGCATTTAATACATTATGAATTCCAGGAATATTTAATCGCACTGACAAAAGTTTTTCGTGATGTGGACGAATCACATCAAATTCAGAATAAAACGGAAATTGACGAATATTCACCGCACGATAATCACAATGATCAGCAAATCCATAAGTTAATATCGGGCGCGCCACTTCCGGAATAATGTCACGCACCACTGGATCTTCACCACACAACACCGCCAATCCATAAAAAGGTAAATTGTGTAAAAATTCGATAAAGGTTTTTTTTAGTTTGGAAAAATCGCCACCGTAAGTTTCCATGTGATCTGCATCTATATTGGTCACAATCGCCACCATAGGTTGCAAATGCAAAAATGACGCATCACTTTCATCCGCTTCTGCTACCAGATATCGGCTTGCACCCAACTGCGCATTAGTACCCGTTGCATTGACCAATCCACCGATAATAAAAGTGGGATCCAATTTTGCTGCAGCCAAAATTGATGCCATCAAACTGGTAGTGGTGGTTTTTCCGTGAGTGCCTGCAACAGCAATACTGTGACGATAACGCATTAACTCACCGAGCATTTCTGCACGACGCACAACCGGAATGCGTAATTCCCTCGCACCCAGCACTTCAGGGTTTTGCGAATTTACTGCACTCGAATTGACCACAACATCTGCACCACGAATATTTTCAACAGCATGACCAATAAAAACTGTGGCACCTTTTTTAATCAATCGTTCAGTGACATTCGATGCTTTAATATCCGAACCGGAAATTTCATATCCCTGATTTAATAAAACCTCAGCGATGCCACTCATACCGGCACCACCAATACCAATAAAATGTATGCGACGAATACGACGCATTTCAGGGACTTCATAAAATCCAACAGCTGGATTATTCACAAACCTATTCCTCACCCACTAATTTTTCACAAATGTTCACAACACGTTTTGCTGAATCGGGAATCGCAATTTGTTGTGCTTTTTTTGCCATCAAGATTAATTTTTCCCGATCAGCAGAATATTCTTTAATAAGACCCGCTAACTTTTCGGCGTTTAAATCTCTTTGCTCTAACGATAATCCAGCACCTTGATCAACCAAATGTTTTGCATTAGCCGTTTGATGATCATCAATAGCGCTGGGTAAAGGAATTGTGATCGACGCAACTCCTGCCACCATTAATTCACTTACTGTTAACGCACCTGCACGACAAATCACTAAATCTGCCCATGCATAAGCTGCCGCCATATCCTCAATAAATGCATCGACTTTTCCTTCTACTTGACACTGCGTATAGATTTCACGAGTTGCTTGTTCGTGATTTTTTCCTGTTTGATGCCACACCTGTGGACGTTCAGCCTGGTTCAGTTTTGCCAAAGCCACAGGCAATAATTCATTAATTGCTTTTGCACCCAAACTGCCACCCAAAATCAATAAATGCATTTGCTGTGATGATCTTTCTGCAAAACGCGAATCCACATCGGGTAATTGCTGGATCGATTCACGCACAGGGTTGCCCACAACCAATTCTTGAGTAAAACCACTTTTGACGAATGCATTTGCAAAAGCGGCCAATACTTGATTGGCATAACGGCTCAACAAACGGTTGGTCGTGCCTGCAACGGCATTCTGTTCATGTATCACTAACGGCACTTTTGATAACTTGGCCGCAACTCCTCCAGGACCTGAAGCAAACCCACCAAAACCCAACACCAAAACCGGTTTGATTTTTTTGATCACCGCACGCGCCTGCATAATCGCGCGTGAAATTAATAGTGGTGCTTTCAGCAAACCGGATAACCCCTTACCACGAACACCTTCAACAGTTAAAAAATGCAGTGGAATTTTTGCTTCAGGAACCAATCGTGATTCAATTCCTTTTTCAGTGCCCAACCAATGAACCGACGCACCACGCTGAATAAATTCCTGCGCAACTGCCAATGCCGGAAATACATGCCCACCGGTTCCGCCCGCCATAATCAATATGGTTTTGTTGATTAATGAAGTCATGCGACCTCCGCCTCAACAGCTGAAAATCTGGAGAGCTTTGGCTCTTTCAGTGGCACTTCATGTCCTGACAGTTCCCAATGTGCCCGCATTACAAATCCGATCAGTACGCAGCAAATTAATAAACTGCTGCCGCCATAACTGATAAATGGCAATGTCAGTCCTTTGGTCGGTAATAACCCGGAGGCAACACCAATATTGATGAATACTTGCAAAGCAAACAAAATTCCAATTCCAAAACAGGCCAGCGCCGTGAACATTTTTCCGGATGCCAGATTATTTTTTGCAATATTCATAATTCGCAAAATAAACAGCGTAAATAAACCGATAACAATCAGCGCACCAATTAATCCAAATTCTTCGGCAATAATTGAAAAAATAAAATCTGTATGTGCTTCAGGCAGGAAAAATAATTTTTGCAAGCTATTACCCAGACCCAAACCAAACCATTCACCTCGACCAAAACCAATCAGGGATTGTGTTAACTGGTAACCCGTATCAAATTGATCAGCCCATGGATCCAAAAAAGTCACCAACCGCTGCATACGATAAGGCGACACCACTGCAACCAAACCCAAACTGCCAACGCCTATGCCAATTAATAAAAGGAAGTGCAGCAATTTAACGCCAGCAATAAACATCATGGCGAATATGGTTGCTGACAATACAACCGTCGCTCCAAAATCCGGCTCCAATAACAATAAGCCGGCAAACACACCTACTACCATTAATGGTTTTAAAAAACCTTGCCACCCAAAATGCAATTCCTGATAACGGCGTGCGAAAAAACTGGCAAAGAAAATCACTGCGCAGAATTTGGCAACTTCTGAAACCTGCACATTAATTAATCCCAAACTAAACCAACGTTGACTGCCATTTACTTTTTTACCAATACCGGGAATCAGGACAATCACTAACAAAAAGATGCCGATCAACAACAAATGCCCTGAATATTTTTGCCACACACTGGTAGGCACGCATACCACCAAGGCTGCCAGCATTAATCCCATGATCATGTAGACAAAATGTCGCTTGCCAAAAAACCAGGCATCCTGATAAATCGCAGCAGCAAAAGACACTGACGAAGATGACACCATGATCAGTCCGATTGACATAAGCGCAAACCACAAACATAACAGTGTCCAATCCACTCTTACGCCCAATGGAATTTTTGGTGCAGAAGATGCGGAAGAAATCATGACTGCATCTCCAAAACCAATCGGCAAAATTGCTCGCCGCGATCTTCGTAATTTTTAAACATATCAAAACTGGCGCAAGCGGGTGACAACAACACTGCATCGCCCTCTTTTGATAAAGATAAAGCTTGCTCTATGGCATTTTGTAAACTGTCTGCATGAACAACAGAAACTGTTTTTTCGATTGCGGCTGCAATCAATGGAGCGTCACGACCAATCAATACTGCACGCAAGTTAATGCCTTTCAATGCAGGAACCAATTCAGAAAAATCCTGACCCTTGCCTTCACCACCCAGAATAACAATCAACTGTTGTGGGTCACGCGCCAAACCTTTAATCGCCGCAAGCGTTGCGCCAATATTGGTGCCTTTGGAATCGTTATAAAATTCAACACCTTTTATTTGCGCAACAAATTCACATCGATGATGCAAACCGGTAAAAGATTTCAACGTTGCAATCATGGCATCCATCGGAATATCCGCTGCGTCGCCTAACGCCAAGGCCGCCAATGCATTTTCAATATTATGACGACCACGAATTTTCAATTCATTTGCAGGCATTAGAGGCGTGAGATTTTTTGCCAGATATTCCTGACCATTTTCTTTTATCAAACCAAAACTGCCAAAGTCTGCCGCACCACCAAATTGAATTGGTTTGACACCTTGCGCCAAAGGCGGGTGCGTCAATAGATCATTACGATTGACAACAATGTGTTCAGCACCGAAATAGACTCGCATTTTTGCAAGAATGTATTCGCGCATATTGTTATATCTGTCCAAATGATCAGCGCTGATATTCAAAATAGTGGCAACTTTGGCATTAAGCTTTGTGACAGTTTCCAATTGAAAACTGGAAAGCTCCATCACATAGAGTTGAATATCATCATCCAACAAATCCAATGCCGGTGTTCCCAGATTGCCACCAACAGCAACTCTAATGCCTGCTGTTTTTGCCATATCACCCACCAATGTGGTTACCGTGCTTTTCGCATTGGAACCCGTAATAGCGACTATCGGTGCCTTTGCATAACGCGAAAATAATTCAATATCACCCACAACCGGAATGCCGGCATTTTTTGCAGCAAGAATTTCAGGTGTTGATTGTGCAACACCGGGACTTAACACAATTTCACTGCAAGCGAGCAGACTGGTCAGATTCAATTGTCCTGTTTGTACTTTGACATCAGGAAATTCTTGTTTAATTTTTTCGAGCCCGGGTGGATTTTCCCGTGTATCCATCAACACAAATGCTTGACCATTTTTTGCCAAAAAGCGCGCAACCGATAACCCGGTAATACCGGTACCGATAATCGCTTTGACATTATTTGTGGCAATCATTTGTGACAATTAATTAATTCCTGTTTTAAATTTGCTTTTAATTCAAACATCTTCACCCCACCCTAGCCCTCCCCTTGGCAAGGGGAGGGGACAGTTCCTCCCCCTTGCCAAGGGGGAGGTTAGGAGGGGGTGATTTATCTCAATTTCAACGTCGCCAACCCAACCAACACCAATACAAACGTAATAATCCAGAAACGCACAATCACGCGCGGCTCCGGCCAACCTTTTAATTCAAAGTGATGATGAATGGGTGCCATGCGAAAAATTCTTTTTTGCGTTAATTTGTATGACGCAACTTGCAAAATCACTGAAACTGTTTCGAGCACAAAAATACCGCCCATAATGAACAACACAATTTCGTGGCGAACAATCACGGCAATTAATCCCAATGCGGCGCCTAATGCGAGAGCACCGACATCGCCCATAAATACTTGCGCCGGATAAGTGTTGAACCATAAAAATCCGAGACCCGCACCAACCAATGCGCAACAAAAGACAACCAGCTCGCCAGAACCCGCGATATAAGCAATATTCAAATACTGTGAAAATTGTGAATGACCCACGAGATACGCAATAATCGCCAAGGCACCGGCTACCATCACGCAAGGCATAATTGCCAAACCATCAAGACCATCGGTTAAATTCACCGCATTGCTGGTACCGACAATCACAAAATAAGTGAACACCACATAAAAAATTCCCATATTCAGCGCAACATCTTTAAAGAATGGGATAAATAATTGTGTTTCTGCGGGGCTTTGCGATGTCAGAAATAAAAATACGGCAGCACCAAAACCGGCAATCGATTGCCAAAAATATTTCCAACGCGCAGGTAATCCTTTGGGATCTTTTCTGGCGACTTTTCGATAATCATCAACCCAACCGACTGCGCCATAAATTGCAGTCACGATTAACACCACCCATACATAACGATTGGTTAAATTCGCCCAGAGTAATGTGCTGATAAAAATGGCAAATAAAATCAACACTCCGCCCATTGTAGGCGTACCGGATTTGGTTAAATGGGTTTGCGGGCCATCAGTACGAACAGCCTGGCCAATTTTTAATTCTGCCAAACGACGAATCACCCAGGGCCCCAACAACAATGAAAAGCCCAATGCGGTGAGCGCACCAAAAATTGCGCGCACCGTGAGATATTGAAACACTGCAAAACTGCGAACATACTCTTGTAAAATTTCCGAAAGCCAATAAAGCATTAGTGACAGTCTCCCGCAGTGACATTATTAGAGGTTTTTTTGCCAGATACTGCTTCACACAAAGCACGCACCACCCAATCCATTTGCGCGCTACGAGATCCCTTTATCAAGAAAGTTGTTTCCGGGTCAGCCAGTTGCTTTAATTTTTCAATTAATTTTTCACGATCAACAAAATGCACGGCATTTTTGCCAAAAGCACGACTCACGTTTTCACTCAATTTACCCAGAGTAAATAGCTGATAAATATTTTTTTCCCTGGCGTAATCACCCAACTGACTGTGTAATTTTTCTGTGTCATCACCCAATTCCGCAAGATCACCCAATACCAGAATGCCTTTTGGCAATTTAGCCAAGACATCAATTGCGGCGCGCACGGAACCGGGATTAGCGTTATAACTGTCATCGATAATTTCCACACCATTAATACCAGTATGACGACTCATACGACCGGCAACGGGAGAAAATTTTTCTAATCCTTGTTGAATTTTTTGCAAATCAACGCCAACAGCTAATGCGCAAGCCGCCGACATCAATGCATTACGAACATTATGCTCACCTGGAATTTGTAAATTGATCGGGCAAAAATCCGTTTGATAATGCAATTCAAATTCAACCGCATCCTTATGCAATTGAATGTCTGTTGCGTAACAATCGGTTGGCTGTTGCAAACTCACACGAATCACTGAGGATCTGATTAATGCATGCAACCAGAAACCGGAAAACTGATCATCCAAATTAACAACCGCAACACCGGATGCTTCCAGCGCTTGATAAATTTCACCTTTGGCTTTGGCAACACCTTCAATTGAACCAAAACCTTCAATGTGCGCAGGCATCACATTATTGATCATGCTGACATTGGGTTTTGCCAATTCACATAAATAGGCTATTTCATTCGGCCCACTGGCACCCATTTCAATCACAGCAAATTGATGATCTGCATTCAATTGCATCAAGGTTAAAGGCACACCAATATGATTATTGAAATTACCTTTGGTAGCATGAGTATTACCGGCTTGCTGCAGAATCGAAGCAAGCATGGTTTTCACTGTGGTTTTACCACTACTGCCTGTAATGGCGATTACCGGGCCAGTAAATAATTGTCGATTAAATGCGGCAATCTGCCCCAATGCCAACATCGAATCACTGACGACCAATTGTGGCAAATTAATTTCAGGGAAGAATTTTTCAACAACCAAAGCGACAGGATTTTTTACAACGGCTTGTTGAATAAAATCATGCGCATCAAATTTATCACCGCGCAACGCAATAAATAATTCGCCTGCAATTAATGTACGAGTATCTGTATTCACCTGCGTAAATATTGCATCACCATTTAATAATTCAGCCGTCAATTTTTTCTGTTTTTGGATAAACGCCAGAATTTCCTGTAAGTGCAGAGCTCGAATCATGATTGAGCTCCTTTTATTTGTATTGTATTGGTTTGTTGTTTAACCAAACGACGCTGCAAAGCCAAACGTACTTGCTGCTCATCACTGAAAGGCAAGGTTTGTTGCGCAAATATTTGATAACTCTCATGTCCCTTGCCCGCCACCAGCACCAGATCATCAGCTCTGGCTTGTTGGATTGCCATATCAATCGCTTGCGCACGATCTGCAATGGTTAAACAGGCACGGGGATTTTTCATACCACGAATAATATCGGCAGCAATTAACGCCGGATCTTCCGAACGAGGATTATCGTTAGTGATTAACACATAATCACTGTAAGTTTCTGCAATTCTGCCCATTAAAGGACGTTTGGTTTTATCGCGATCACCGCCACAACCAAATACTGTCCAGATTCGTTGTTGATTGTGCTGCTTGATTGCTTTAAGCGTAGTTTCCAATGCATCAGGTGTATGTGCGTAATCAACGATGACATGAATATCCTGTTGTTGATCGACTATTACTGATTGCATGCGACCGGGTGCAGCCACCAATTCAGGTAATTGCGCAACCACAGCATCCAGTGAAAACCCCTGCGCACAAACGGCCGCGATCACTGCAATTAAATTACTCAAATTAAATAAACCCAAAAGTGGCGATGCAATCTTTGCATTACCCCAAGGCGTCACCAATTCCGCATTAACACCCTGCGCATGCAATTGAATATCGCGCACATAAACATCAACATCATTTTTTTGTACGGAATAACGAATGACTTTTACACCAACGGGTGCTTGCTCACCGAGACTGTTAGCCCATTCATCGTCGCTATTAATAACTGCATATTGCAATCCGGAAAAGCTCAAAAGCCCTGCTTTGACTTTCCCATAAGATTGCATATCACCGTGGTAATCCAGATGATCCTGAGTAAGATTGGTAAAAATGGCCGTATGAAATTGCAAAGCGGCAACGCGATGCTGATGCAAACTATGCGATGACACTTCCATCGCGACCGATTTAACACCCGCTTCTTTCATACCAAACAAAATAGATTGCAAACTTATGGCGTCTGGCGTGGTTAAACCGGTGCTGGATAAAAGCTGTATTTGTTGTGCAATCGATGGTGAATTTTTATGGCTTAATTCGCCATAACCCAATGTGCCAATCACACCGGATAGATTCTGCTGAACACGCGCAAGTAATTGTGCTGCCAATAAACTGCAGGTTGTTTTGCCGTTGGTTCCTGTCACGGCAATCAGTGATAAATCCTGATTGGGATTATCATAAAAACGACTGGCAATCGCGCTGACTTTTTCAGATAAATGTTCAACCGCAATGACCGGACTATTATTAACCCAAACAATGTTTTGCCATTTTTCATCTGCATCAACCAAAACCGCTGCTGCACCTTGTTCAATCGCTTGATGAACAAATTCCCGCGCATCCAATTTCTGGCCTTTAATAGCAATAAATAATTCGCCCTGATTAATTCTTCGCGAATCCAGTGTTAATTGATTAATTTGAATATCACCCGCAGCGGGCAATTCCATTTCAGGCAAAAGCATCTGCAATTTTTTGTTGATTACACGAGTCATCCTGCTGACCTCGCATTTTTTTCTGTGGATTTTTTTGCATCCTGATCAACAATTTCAGACGTTTGTTTGATTGGCACACTGTCCGGTGCCACATGCAACATTCTGAGTGCATCTTCAGCTACTTTTGAAAATGCAGGCGCAGCCACCCATCCACCATTGGCATAAATGCCACTACCCTGAGGCTCATCGATGACAACCAATGCGACTATGCGGGGATTTTTGACAGGCGCCATGCCAATAAATGATGAAATTTGTTTTGATGTGTAACGTCCACCCATGGCTTTAAATGCAGTGCCGGTTTTTCCTGCTACAGAATATGACAAGGCTTTTGCCCTGCTTCCGGTTCCTTCCGCACTGACCACGCGAGTTAACATCTCAATAACCTGATGAGCATATTTTTCATCGATAGCACGTTCACCTTGAGGTGGCGTATCTACTTTCAAAAGTGATAAAGGGCGTTTAATTCCGCCCGATGCGATCACGCTATAGGCTTGCACAACTTGCAAGGGCGTTAATGTCAGTGCATAACCATAAGACAAATTTGCTCGCTCAATTTTTTGAGCCGGTTTTAAATAAGGCAAGGAGCCTGCTGCTTCGCCGGGAAAACCTGTACCAATCGCCTGACCAATTCCCAAACGCGCGTACATATCACGCACTGTGTTGGTATCCAATGCAAAACTGATTTTAGTCATGGCAATATTGCTGGACTTTGCAATCGACATTGCCAAATCCATAACGCCATAATTCAGGTGATCTCTGATGGGTTTTGTACCCACCATAAAATATCCGGGATTGGTATCAATCACATCGTGCGATTTGAATTTTCCACTTTCGAGCGCAGCCAAAACCACCCAGGGTTTTACGGTTGAACCGGGTTCATACAAATCGGTTATCGCCCGATTACGCAATCCATTTCCACGCGCACTGCTGCGATCATTCGGGTTGTAGCTTGGCCAATTGGTCATGGCCAACACTTCGCCAGTTAATACATCCAGAATAATCAGCGAACCGGCAGTTGCCTGACTGGTTTCAATTGCTTTTTTTAATTCGCGATGCGCGAGATATTGCAAACGCAAATCAATACTGAGCGTTAAACTTTGCCCTGAGCGTGCAGCGGTCGATTTCAATTCTTTGACAACGCGTCCTCGCAAATCTTTAATCACTTCCTTTTCGCCATCAATGCCGGTTAGCCAGGAATCGTAAGCCAATTCCATTCCTTCCTGACCACGATCATCCACATCCGTCATGCCAACAATATGAGATGCCACATCACCCGCAGGATAGTAACGATGATATTCAAT
>CAMLML010000112.1 GCA_946481095.1 uncultured Cellvibrio sp. | reverse complement strand
CCTGTAATTGATATTGCCTAAACACCTGATTGTTTTTAATGACCGTAAATTTATCCATTGTTTTACGACCAACGAAATTAACTTTGTGGCCACCATCAAGCAACGCTGCCCCAACACAAAGCCCGATTGCACCTGGGCCAATGATCGTTATATTTGCCATAAAAAAACCTGTGAGCTAATCCAAGAAAAAGTATATTCATACAGTGTAAGCCATTTAGTCAGGTGGGTACATTGCCCGTAACTCTAAACAACGGTATTCTCTGTATCACTGACTGCAATCTATTTTTCTCTGTCAAAGTTCAAGGAGACAGAATGACCCGTGCATTAGTCGTAACAATTCTGATTCATCTGAGTAGCCTTGCCTATGCAGATGCCCCAGAGATTTCAATTTCTTCAGGTTTCTTTGATGATTTTCTGATGCTGGCCGTCGATGACGAATCAAAATTTTTGTCCGGTTATTACAATGATGGAAAATGCCGATTTTATTTTAAAGGTTCTTTAACACCTGTAGAACTATATCAACGTCGGGATTTGGGTGAAGCCTATACCCCCAAATCAATTGTGATCGGAAAAAAGAGCTCATCATTTACAACCGAGATATATTCACGCGCTAAAAATGGATTTTATGATCAAATAACAATTGAACCCGCAATTGAAGACAAGCGCATAAATTGCCGAACAAGAATCTCGTTAGACCGCAGTTCAAGCGTTGGCATGTCATTTATAGGTGTACGAGTGGTCGACAAAAATAACCCCAAACTTTATCAAATCAAATCCAATGGGGCCGACAGGAAAATTACGAGAGATCGCAAAACAAAATCGTTGGAGCGATATCAAGGCGTATGGGTTTTGAACACCTACTCCCCTGCTTACTCCCCTGAAGGCTATCAATACATCAAATGGTACGACAAAGATGGAACAGGGTTTGGAGCCTATATAAAAGATGAAGATCTTGTTGCTGATATTGTGATTTCAGAATGAAGTTATTTATTCGCTCGCTCCTTGCCCGTGTGTTATTCGGAATATCGACTTGCTGGCCCGATATAGGCTTCTCATACAGATAAGTTTTTCACGAATAAATTTCTTTCATTCCTGCCTTCGCATGGACGACAATGTGAAATCAAGCATAAACAAGGTTGAGTTTTACATATTGGTATTCCAACCTATAATCAAAGCAGTCCAGAGCCATAGAGATAAGAATCATGCTAACCCAACGCTATGTCAGCCTCGAAGATGATATTGATTTTATTCATAACTTTTATGAGCGCCGTGTTATTGAAGCGATTTATCTGTTGAGTGAACGCGTCAAAAATGGTGACAAAAACTTTCTGGCGGACGTAGCCTGTGTAGCACTGAATCGATTACCTCCACGCTACATACGCTATGACGTAGACATGACGTTTTTTACCTCGCCTCAGGAAATGACAGAAATGGAAGACAAAATTAATACCGCCGTTTTGTACGCACTTGAATATGTAACAAAACGCAGTAACGATCCAATCCAATAGTGTATTAATTTATTAGCCAGACCAAAAAATAGCGATAATTGCGCCACCCCTATAAATAATGTCAGGCGCCAAAAGAAACCTCTTGTAATTCTGATGTTGATTGAGCAAAGTTCAATTTCACGAATAAATATAATTTTGTAATACCCGTCTGTTTTTCGATGATTCCATAACGACCAATTGATTCTCGAATCAATTGGTCGTTTCACGTCAACTGCATAATGAGGAAAGCAATAATGTCAAAAGACTCCAAAATCAGTTCACTCAAACCACACCTGTCACCGATTATGGACAAAATTGTGATAGCCAACGATTCGGAATACGGTGGGGTAAAAGCAAGAAATGCATCTCCGCTCGCTTCAATAGGGCAAATAGTTGCTGCCAAAGCAAAAGCTTCCGGTTCCCGTCCGGTTGGTAAACAGGATTGGTTACTCATGGGAAAAGACATGTACGACAAGCGCAGTTCAGCGCAGAAAGATTCCATCAACGCTGTGTGTGACACGCTCTCGGCTTACGCAATTTACGTGATTAATGGAATTATCAATTTCCGGGGGAAATTCGAACTGTTCAAAAACCCCGCCCCTACGCACCACCACTTTGTTGTTGTGGACAGAGCTGATAGATCCGACCCGAATGATCGCTCAACCTGGGGACCCAATTGTTTTGTAATTGATCTTTGGCATGCAAAAAGAAGCCACGCGACTACTCGTCGAGGATGTTTTGAAACGGCTAATCATTGGAAACATGGCATTTTCCGCAATGCAAGTGAGCACCCATATTCAGCAGCTGATTATGAAAAAGTGTGCGAACACACCTGGACAAAATAAACATTATTGGAGAGTTTTGCACGAATCGAAATTCACATGGAAGTGATTCACAACACTGCCCCCAAATACGCACTACTCGGTAAGCACAAAATTTTTCCTGCCCAATTTTTAGCGTTTTCCAAATCCATTGCGGGACAATCAAGATACATAGGGAGTTGATTATTCGGAATCCATAAAGGCCGCAACATAATTTCCTGTTTTTGTGCGACATCGACAAACTCTTTTAATTTAATGGGAGTTGCATCCCGAATTTGAATTGCAGACAACCAACAATTGGCGCCCGGTGTTGGTTCAATAAATTTAATATTTTCATGTGAACTGAACGCTTGACGATAATACTCAGCAAGCTTCTGTTTTTGTTTTAAAAAATCCGGCAACCTTTCCAACTGAGCAACACCTATGGCGGCATTAATATTCGCCATTCGAAAATTAAAACCGATTGCATCATGAAAAAATATCCCATCAGCGGAAGATTTTGCAGTTCTGCTGAGATGCATGGCTCGCTCCATCAGGGACTGATCGCGACCCATCAGCGCACCACCCGCACCCGTTGTGACAATTCTATTACCATTGAAACTGAAAACGGCCAAATCTGAATGCAAACCCGGGTGTTTTCCTTCATGTACAGAACCAAAAGCACCAGTCGCATCTTCAATCAATTTGATTTGATATCGTTGCGCAATTTTTTGCAGTTTTTCTACATCAGCTACAGAACCCAACAAATGAGCCACAACTAATGCTGATATTTTTCTGCCAGAATTTTTATTGACTATTTTGTTTAATTGGAAATCGACTATCGTCTCCAGATAAGCTTCCAACTTTTCCGGGCATAGCATCATATTCTGCGAAGAAGAATCGATAAAATGCGGAATAGCACCTGCCTGTGCGATGGCATTGGCTGTGCCCACAAAATTCAGTGCGGGTGTCAATACTTCGGAATTTTTTTCTACGCCGAGCAAATGCAACGCCAGATGTAGCCCGCAAGTTCCATTCACTACCGCAACAGCTTTTGCAGCACCTGTCAGTGTTGTTAATTTTTCTTCGAATAAATCGACGTATCCCTCTTCCAAAGAAATACGACCGGATGTGATGGCGTCTTGCGTATATTGAATCTCGTTGCCTGTTAAATCCGGTTGATGCAAAGCAACTGCCCCACCCGATTGTAATTGCCGAATGGTTTGCAGTATGTCGTATATGATTAATTTCATTATTAACCCAAATGTGCAGTTTACTTCTATATAGTAAATAGATTCGGGCTTGTCACTTTTTATATCGATAATTCAAATAAAAAAGGCCGGGCATTGCCCGACCGTAATCCCTCTGCTACTTCAAACTTGTGTTACCTCAAGATTATCTCAACAGCGACAACACTTGCTCAGGTCTTGCATTCGCTTGTGCAAGCATCGCGGTTGCAGCTTGTTGCAATACTTGCGCACGACTTAATGCAGCAGTTTCCGCAGCGAAATCAGCATCGACAATACGTGAACGTGATGCAGCTGTTTTTTCTGAAACGTTAGCCAGGTTGTTAACTGTAAATTCCAATCGGTTGTTGGCAGCACCCAAACCTGCGCGCGTGTCATTCACTTGATTGATTGCTCTATCTAAAATCGCGATAGACTTTTGTGCGCCCTCAGCGGTAGAAATATCAATACTGGTTACCGAGCCACCGCCTTCCGATGCATTACGTTCCTGCAAACCCGTTTGCGTAGCAACAGTTGCTGCTGTAGCAGCGGTGCCATATTCAATAGAAATCTCTTCACCTGTTACCGAACGAAATGCCAAATTACTGGTACCAATTCCCGCAAACGCAACTACACCGGTATCTGCTGATTGTTCATTAATTCGATTAATCAACTCCGTCAAGTTAGCGGCAGCTGTAGCACCCGGTAAAGTGATCGCTTCAATTTCGACACCATTAATAATCAGGTCGCCTTTATTCAACACACTGGCTGCTGCACCCACTGTTGCGCCTTGCAAATTTCCATTGTCATCTTGCATATCTATTCCCAATGCAAGAATTTCTGCGGCACTTATAGTGCCTTGTTCAATTTTAACGCCGCGTTTATCGGCGCTGGTGTCAGTAAACACAAGCGAGAAATTCACTGCGCCATCCACCAAACCAGAAGCTTCATTATTCGTAGAACTATCTGCAACGGTAATAGACAAAGCGCCATCCCGATTCAAAATCATTCTGCCGCTATCACTGATGCTCGCTTCTATACTGGTTTCATCGTTAATTTTTGCAACCAACTCTTTCAAACTATTGGTGCCTGTTAATACATAAGATTGAGTCAAGCCATCGCCATCAACAACCGTTAACGTCAGGTTACTGGTACCTGCAACCAACACACCGCTACCCGTATTAGTACCACTGACTTCAACCATCGCCGATGCTACAGCGCCCTTACCGTCCAAACTTGCATTCAGTAATGCCAGGGTATTATTTAATGTTGTGCCTGTGGTTAATGCGTCAATACTGGTGTCGTTAATTATCAGATCGCCTGCTGTCAGTAAATTTAATGCAGCAAGACCTGTAGTTGCTTCACCGACTGTATCGCCAGAAAGCCCACCGAGTGAAGAGGTGTTGAATGAACCCACGCTGATTTCAATGGTTTGATTGGCTTCACTACCAACCTGCAAATTGGTTTTACCAATGCTGCCATCCAATAAAATTTGTCCGTTAAACGAGGTGGTGTCCGCAATGCGATCCAACTCCAGTTTCAGTTGTTGTGTTTCTGCGTTTAATGTTGCTCTGTCTGCATCAGAATAAATTCCGTTAGCAGATTGAATGGATAATTCACGCATACGTTGCAGAATGTTGGTCACTTCCTGCATCGCGCCTTCTGCGGTTTGAATCATCGAAATACCATCGTTGGCATTTCGAATTGCTTGATCCAATCCACGAATTTGTGACGTCATGCGGTTTGAAATCGCCAGACCCGCTGCGTCGTCTTTTGCGGAGTTGATGCGTTGTCCTGATGACAAACGCTCCATCGCTTTATCTAATGCGCCACCAGAATTCATCAGCTGACGTTGAGAATTTATAGCGGCCACGTTGGTGTTAATGACTAATGGCATGATGATCTCCTAAGGGCTGTTCCTGTTCACAGTTGCATTCTGTGGCAAGTCAAAATTAAGGATTCAAACAACTGAACCCCTTCGGCAAGACTTGTACGAAATGTCACTTTTTCGACAGGGTTTCGATACGGGATTGCCTGAAGCCACTTTTGCACAAGCTGTGCCAAATTTTTTTAGCGTGCTTATAGAGTCATCAACACTTTCATCCAAATGAAAAATTGTTGGATATGAAATTCAATAAAATTAATCAAAAAAATGATAATGAAAATAAAAAAAGGCGAATGATTTTTCATCATTCGCCTTTTACTGGAACATCATTAAAATCACATCAAAAAGATCGGGTAAACGCAGAACTAACTCACTGATTTACAAGCATTAAACCTTGGTATTAAACAAACTTAAAGGCGCCTGCGATTCCAGAGTTTCCGCCAACTTCAGGAAGATCTGATCCGGAATTTGGCGAATCACTTCCTGGGTACTTCGGTCAATAACTTTGACAATAGTGTTGCCTGATTCAGCATCATAAGAAAAGTGCAAATCGCGTTGCGTTGATTGAATAAATTCATTCATTTGCGCAACTGCTGCCTGAACTTTTTCCTGAACTGCCTGCAAATCTTTGACGCTGGCACTGTGAATTGCTGCCGCTTCTGTTGCCGCAGGCAACTGATTGCCGGTTTTTTGACCCTTATCAACAGCCACCGACGACACAACAACCGATACAGGTTTAACCTGAATCGGTGCTGGTGTTGGTGCTGGTTTGGTAATCCCATTCATAATAAAGCCCTCTTGCTAAACGCCCGCCAGATGAATACCTGGCGGGTGTTGCTCGTCTCGCTTATCTTAACAAGGAGAGAACGTTTTGAGCTCTGGCATTCGCTTGCGCCAACATTGCAGTGGATGCTTGTTGTAACACTTGTGAACGGCTCAAGTTGGCTGTCTCTGTAGCAAAGTCAGCATCGATAATACGTGAACGGGCTGCTGTCGTTTTCTCAGAAATGTTGGACAAGTTAGCGACAGTAAAATCAAGACGGTTGTTAATCGCACCAAGATCCGCACGTTGGCTACTCACCTGGTCAATCGCTTTGTCGATAATACCAATCGCTTTTTGTGCGCCCGCGAGAGTAGAAATATCAACACTAGCTACCGAACCCTGACCTTCAGAAGCATTACGCTCTTTCAAACCAAACTGAGCCAACACGGTTGCAGCTGTTGCGTTAGCACCGTATTTAATTGAAATTTCTTCACCTGAAACGGAACGTAAAGCGATACCGGAAGTTTCTGTACCGGCGAAAGCCACAACACCTGTCTGAGCCGACTGCTCATTCAATTTCTCAATAATTTCAGTGGCGTTTGTTGCAGCTGTTGCCACCAAAGTAATGGAATTGATTTCCACTCCATTGATTATCAAATCACCCTTAAGAGTTGTAGCTGCAGCACCACCAACCGTAGCACCTTGAATATTTTTGTTGTCATCCGCAACGTTAATACCCAGTGCTGCTTCCAAAGCTGCCGAACCTGAACCACCACGCTCGATTTTCACACCATTTTGTTCGGCACTGGTATCGGTGAACACCAGTCTCATATTGAAGGTGCCGTCAGTGATACCTGTTGCGCCATCGGCTGGGCCAGTTGACGTATCGGTTGTAGTGATAGATACGGCATTCTCTGCACTCAGAACCAAACGCCCGTATTCATTAATTTTTGCCTGCACACCTGATTCAGAATTGATTCTGTCCACTAACTCATTAAGGCTGGATGTGCCAGTGATAATAGTGGTTTGAGTGGTGTTATCCGCCTTCAAAACGGCGATAGTTAACTGGCTGGTACCGGTTATCAATACACCACTACCTGTAGTCGTTGCTTTGGCTTCAACCAATGTTGAAACTTCAGCTCCTTTACCTGCAAGGTCGGCATTGATAGAACTTAATTTTTGCTCAAGACGTGTACCTGCATCAGCATCCGCGACACTGCGAATTGCAACATCATTGATTATCCAGGTATCTGCAACCATTGCAGTCAAGGACGCCAAACCACCGGTTGTTGCGGCGCCAACTATATCGGCTGCACTGCCACCCATAGAACCGGTTTTAAAATTACCTACCGTTAAATCCATCGTTTGGCCACTGAAAGCACCCACTTGTAATTTTGTGGTACCCAATGAACCATCCAACAAATTTTTACCGTTAAATGATGTTGAACTGGCAATACGCTCAAGTTCAGCTTTCAATTGTTTGGTTTCTGCGTTCAGGGTATTACGGTCTGCATCAGTATAAATTCCGTTTGATGATTGCACCGCCAGTTCACGCATACGTTGCAGAATGTTGGTTGATTCTTGCAATGCACCTTCAGCGGTTTGAATCAGCGACACACCGTCGTTGGCATTTCGCACTGCTTGATCAAGACCACGAACCTGTGAAGTCATTCGATTCGAAATCGCAAGACCTGCTGCGTCGTCTTTTGCTGAGTTTACGCGTTGACCTGATGACAAACGTTCAGTGGCACGATCAAGAGCCATACCTGAACCGTTCAATTGACGTTGCGCGTTTAATGAAGCCACGTTTGTGTTAATTACTAAAGCCATGATGTTTCTCCTGCTGTGAAATCAAATTGCGCTTGGCGCAACAGTCGTTTAGGGAAGAGGCTGAGACTGATTTCAGATCTTCTGACTAGGTTATCGTCAGAATTTGCAGGAGCTTTAGAAAGTTTTTATGGAGGGATTAAATCAATTTAACGCATTAAAAATTAAAATATAAGGATTTGGTTATAACAAAAAATATTTTCGCCAAATTATTGGCCGTATGCATCCATCGCTTTGTCAGCACGATTTAATTGACGAATCTCTGACGCAATTTCATCTTGCCGACGACTGGCTAACTCGGTTAATTGTTGGTTAATTTTTTTGATGTCCATCACCATATGCTTCACTTCGTTTTCCATACCGGCTTTGGTAACTGATTGTAAATAATCAGCATCAATCAGCACATTCATCGATGCCTGGCGCTGTAGCAATAAAACTTCAAACGCCTGCCAGTCCTGGGCACGTGCGAGATTGAGCAAATGTTGGGATTGTTCAACCAGAGAATTAATAGGTGCAAGCAGAGAGGTATTCATACAAAAGACTCCATGACGTATTTTCGATGTGAATTACAACGCCAAAATTTCGTAATCGCCAATTTAGCGGATTCACCGGTTAATGTCTCCAGCTTTTTTCACAAATAACTAAATAGACTTAACTGGCTAATTTTAACGAAACTCTGTTGTGTTGCACTTAACACTAATGACTGTATAGACAGTCGCGTTGAGGCTTCAGCATAGTCCAAAGATTCAATATCGCTTAATACTTTTTTACTGTAAACCTCTATGTCCAAATTCAAATCTCTCGATGCATCCAGTGTATTTAATCGTGCACCTACGTCACCTTGAACAGAAGCAATTGTGGAAATGGAATTGTCGAGATTGTTCAATACATTGTTCAGAACGGCTGTTAATTCAGCTTTGCTTTCCGGAGAATTTTCAACAACCCTCATTGCCTGACTGAAACGTGACAAAGTTGTCAGAATGCTTTGTTTGTTGGTTGAATCCACAAAAAAACTATCACCGGGGACTGCCAAATTTCCTTGCGCAGATTGAGTACCATTACCACGGGTTTCAATACCCATTACATTGGTTAATTCAACTGATCCTGAACTGATACTGATAGCCTGATTGGTTGCAGAAGAAATAATGCCACTGCTGCTCACAACCAAACCCATTGCAGCCAGGGCTGTGCCATTGGCACCGGCGGTCAAGGCTGAAACCAGACTGGCCATGTCAGTAACGTTTTGATTGATGGTCAAGGTTTGTGTGTTATTGCCTACCGAAATTTCCAGTGTGCGACTTTGTGCTGGTAACGAAAAATCAAATGCGGCTGTGTTCACCAAACGGACTGCCGCCGCTGTACCACCTGCTTGTGTGTTAAAACCCAAAAGCGAATCAGTTGCTGCTGTGCCATTACTGATGCTCACAGGCAAACCACGCAAATTGGAAAAACCGTTTGCATTTAAACTCACACCCAGATTATCCAATTTTTGTTTGTTGGCTTGCGCTGATGCTGTTAATGAAATGGGATTCGCATTAGGGTAAGTCGCATCGCCACCCAACGCCGTGATCATATCGGCAACACTGGTAATGTTTTGATCAAGCATCAGTGTTTCAGTAACGCCACCAACACTGATAGTAATCGCTGAATTGGTGACAGAAAAATCCGTTGCTGAAAAATTCACAGGCACTAATGAGGGAACCGGTGCAGTACCTGGATAAGGCGATCCATAAATTTGAAAACGCACTCCGTTTGCCTCTATATCTTCACCCGCAACATAAACCTGATTTTCAACAATAATTTTGCCCGTTGATCTTTCAGTGATGGTGTAATTCGGAGAAGGAGGAACAACATTACTGAGAGCATTAAATGTCACCTGCATACTTTCAGGATAAAATTGATCGAAAGTATCCTGATCAATCACATCACCTGCCGAAATAAAAGCAGCAGGTTGTGAACGATTAATTGGATTGGCGGATGTATTAATCGTGTTGTTACCGCTGGGCACATCAACAAATATTCGTTTACCGGAATCACTCACGCCCACAGTCACTGTAGCGGATGCTTGAATACGCAACTGCCCATCATCGCCTTGATATTTATAATTACCACCGCCAATATCAATAAATGATTGTGTTGATCCTTGATAACCGGAAAAAATATATTGCCCGGACGCATTTCGTGTATTTTGTAAATTCAATAATTCTTGAGTGCGGCTTTCAACTTCCGATGCCAGCGCCTGATAATCATTTCTTGTTAACACCGCTGTATTTCCTGCATACACTGCCAGCTCTTGCATACGTTGAATCAAACTGACGACAGATTGCAAAGCCGTTTCTTCCAAATTTAATGAATTGGAACCTGAATCAATATTTTTTGTATATTGTTGTACACGTGATAACTCTGCATTCAGTTGCAATATAGTGGTCGCAGCAACCGGGTCATCAGCAGGCGACAACACACGTTTACCGGTTGACATTTGTTCTTGCGTTTTATTAATAGCGGTTTGCGCATTGGACATGCCAATGTTAACTATG
>CAMLML010000111.1 GCA_946481095.1 uncultured Cellvibrio sp. | reverse complement strand
TCGTCATCCCTGCGAATAATCACATGGAAGTGATGTAGTAGAGTAATGCAGGAGCAATTGCCGAGGCAGGGATCCAGCTATTGATTTTTTAACAACCGAATTAGCTTCGCTGGCTTGACGGCTTCTGCCTCCGCAGGAATGCGACAAACTCCGATTTGTGTTAACCCTAGGTTGGGCCGCAATGCTCAACCTACTTGCCAATAAACCCACTTATCCAAGGCTCAAAAAATCGGCCATAGGATACTTCTATTGTGAATTTTGCATTTCGTCTTGCATGGTGATCTTTTGGAAAATATTGTGAAAAAGAGTTAGGGATATAAAGCGATTCCACAGCGAGTTTATCGATAATAACTTCTGTTGGGCGCTTGTCATTCTTGTTGCAGCGATAGTAATAGGGACGCACTTCGGCGGGCACAATAAATAGTTGGCCATTGGCGGTTGATTGTCGGTTGCGCAGTGCTGTTTCCAATACCCCCCGATCAGCAGCTGCATCTATAACAAATAAACGCGAGCTTTCTGTTTTAGCTTCTGTTAAAAATTCAGTAGCGTCTTTACGTTTTGCAACTAACTCTTTTTCTGACTCTCCGGTATTTTGTGCAGGCGTTAAGCCCATGGTCAATGCGTGATACCGCTCAACTTGTGCCACATAGTCTGTATAACTCTGTCCGTTGAATTCCAATAAAACCCAGGCACTACGTTCTTGCATGCGCGTTTTCTGTGTGCAATCCGGAAATTGAAAACTGAGAAAATTTGCATCATTTAATTGCAGCTGACGATTGTGACGCCAGCGCCAGCCATTCAGGTTCATGTCAGTTGGCTCAGTGACAGGTGTTGTCCAGTGCAGATCTACACGTAGGCTTGAATCTTCTTTGCTGAAACCGTAGTTGCGCGGAAACTGCAATTCGCGTTCACTTAATTGCAGTTGCGCGGTTACCTCTGAGCGATTCATGTAGACCTTGCCCAGAATAAATATATTCACCAATAGCACCAAGCCTACTGCTAACCAGAGTAATTTTTTAGCCTCTATATTATTGATGCATGTGTTCATATCTCGCCTCCTGGCTGCTGTGCTTTTTGCAAAGCATTTTGTTGTGCTTTGCGCAGCCGGTTAAATACCATCAACACTAAAATCGCGGTGAGTCCAATCACGAAAAAGAAAAGGTATTTAGGCATCCAATCCCACCACCAATCAAAAAATTTGGTGTATAAGAAAAGCGCAAAAAATACATTACCTGCGAGCATTAAATTCACTGCACCCGTGCGCAAACCGTAAAGCACCAATAATGCACTCGCCACAAAACCTGCCACCTGATAAAAACCTTCAACCACGTCATTCGACCAAGGTAGATAACTACTGTCTGCCCAATTCGCCAAAATGAGTAATGCGATAAAAAATGTGACCACGGACAACAATTGATAAATCGCCGTAAATCCATGAAAACGCGATTGATTGATCCACAAAGGTAGTGAGAAGAAAATCAGCGAGGGCAATAAAAAATGTTCGGGGTTTTCGCCTACAGAAACCCAATAGCTGCCCATCCATGTGCCAAACCTGGCACTGATAAAAATAAAACTACACACCAGTGCAGCTGCTAACACTAAACGCACTTGCAATAAATAAGCGAGTATAAATCCGTAAAGTGCAAATATGGCGTAAGCGTTGGGCGATGGCGTGATATTAAAAATACTGCCGAGCATCGCAATATTTAACACCCAACTCGCAAACGATATCAGCGCAGCCAACTTTGCGTAATAACCTGAACTATCCAATCGCTGCGCCCAAGATGCAATTACTAAACTGACGAGCGGTGCGGCAATTAAAATGATGACCTGTGTTGTCGTTGCAAAGTATCCCCAGTATTGATGAAACAGAAAAAATAAACTCGCTGCTAACGCACTCGCACCAAGAAAAGAAACTATCTGCATACCAAGCGACAAATGCCGAGCACCTTCACTCAAATCTACATCCTGCGCCTGTTGCAATTCACGCAACAAATTATCGTGATACTGTTGAATCGCTGCTGATGTATCGTCTGGCAATTGCAGTAAACCTTGTTCACTCAGCAAAACTTGCTCTGCCCGAAACGCCCGCACTTGATCAGCACGCATTTGTGCTTGAATTTTGGTGAGTTGATTCATAGATATCCCTGACATTAATGTTTTTAAATTACAGCACTATGTTTGATCAAAAATTAAAAATATTTTTAGACCAAAATTTTGCTGTACGCCCGATTATTCGCAATACCTTCAGCGGTTTCATTCAATCGCACACCGTCATCCCTGCGAAAGCAGGGACCCAGCTCTTGATTTTTTAACAACTGGATTAACTTCGCCGATCTGACGGCTCCTGTCTCCGCAGCAATGACAACAAACTCCGACTTGTCTTACCCGTAGGTTGGGCAGCAATGCCCAACATTTTCTTTACCATTGAGATTTCTGTTGGGCATTACTGCCCAACCTACTTGTCGCTCAAGGCTGAAGATAACTTGTTATCCAATCATCCCCTGCACGACTATACAATTTACGAATATGCAGCCTGCTTTCTGTAAACGTAAGAAATTCAATTGATATTGGGCGAATACAATAACCTCCCCAATTAGTAGGCATTGGAACTTCCAGACCAGTAAATTTATTCTCAACAGATTTAAATCTACTTTCCAATTCATTCAATTCAAGCATTGGCTGGCTTTGGTGGAATGCCGTGGTAGTGAGTTGAGCGCTGCGCTTTCTGGTTTGCCAAATTTCATCAGCTTCAACTTCACTGATAGCTGTCGCCTCACCAATAACTCTCACCTGATAACCCACATGATCCCACCACACAGTCATTGCTATTTTAGGATTGATTTGAATCTGCTTTCCTTTTGCAGAATCGAGGTAAGTACAAAAAGTAAAACCATTTTCGTCAGCAGATTTCAAATCCACAAACCTGCCGCTTGGAAATCCGTTTTCATCAATTGTTGAAATACACACTGCACTTTTTTGTTGTAATGGTGAATTCTCCGAAGCTACTCGCCACCATTGCTGAAATTTTTGAATGGGGTTCACTGTGAAATTATTCATATTTTATTAGGTTCGTCATTCGGCCAGTTGCAGAATTTAGTTCGGATGTTTAATTCTGTCTGGAAAATCACTAACCCCTTTAGTTGTTCGCTTCACTTTCTGAATGCTGCCATCTTCATTAAATTTCACGTACTCAGCTGCAACATGACGCTGTTTCTTTTTGCAATTGGTTTCGGGAGTGTCTAACCAGCGGTGATAGAACAGAATCCACTGGCCCTGGTATTCGACGATGGAGTGATGATTATTGCCGTGCTCTGCTTCCATTATTACGCCACGATATTTCCACGGACCTTTAGGTGATTTGGATGTGTAGTAAGAGAGTACGCGGTTATTTTCGGGCATAGTGAAATAATAAATCCCATTACGTTTGAATACCCAAGGCCCTTCCATTTTTGGCTCGTATCCGCCCATATCCATTTTTTGTAATCCACCCTTTATGCTGAGTAAATCATCGGCCATTTCAGCCACTTGATAGTCCGCATTTAAACCATGAAAGTATAAATACGCCTTGCCATCATCATCGATAAATAAACTGGGATCATTAGCATATGGCGTAGTCCAAAGCGGTTTTCCGATTGCATCTTTAAATGGGCCAGTGGGTGAACCACTGACCGCTACACCAAGTCCCATCCATTTAGTACTTTTTTCCGGGTTGACCCTGTCTTTAAAGCCGGTGCCTGCAGGAAATATCAAATAATATTTTCCATTTTTATAAGCGGCATCAGGTGCCCATGCAAAATTATCCGCCCAGGTTAAATCGCTGATCTTTAAAATTGGCCCATGGGTTTTCCAATTCACCAAATCAGTGGATGAAAACGCGTACCAATCTTTCATGTGAAAATCCTCCTGACACGCTTCATCATGTGATGTATAGAGATACATTTTTCCATCACCCCACACATGACCAGAGGGGTCAGCAGTTCGAATATTGTTGCCAAAATTTAACGGATTTTGAGCAAAACTATTTGAAACGTAAACCACGCATAGTGCCAACGCAGCAGTCAGTATCTTTCTCATAATATCTCTCGTGTGATGAGTATTTTTTAAAAATGAGTCAATGGTCATTGATTCAAATTAACGTTATTTCATGCAACATTCGGTTGGCGCTTCAATGTTAAAATAATCAAAATCCAAATATTGTCCATTTGACTTGCCAATTGCACGTACAAACAATCCAATTTTTGCGCCCACCCAACGACCTGGACGCGCCTGAAATAATTCGTCATTGACTTCGAAATGTTCACCATCAACAAATCCAGACACACTCAAGCCACCTTCATTAATAAAAAACCTGAGCGTAATTTCTTGTGATTCAAGTTTCCTGACTGGCTTAAATATCTCCTGACATCCTGAACGTGCATCTCTGCATTCTGCAAAGCCAAGAGTAGCCACACCATTTCCAATTTTGACACCGACCCAACGATAATCCTCACCCAATAACACCATGCCACTCATAAGGTTGTCTGCACCCTCCGGAATGACCAATCTGGTTTGCGCAATAAATTTTGGAGCAGGTAATTTTTGCAACAATATCGCAGGGTTTAACCAAAGATTTTGTGTGAGCGGCGCAACATCGTCAGTCGCAAACAATCGTAGATAGCCTGGCGCATCATTAAGTGAATACCAACGGGTTTGGAAATTTGCGTTCCATTGCCATTGCAAACCCAGCGATTGTTTATCGAAGGAATCCATGAATGGTAAATTGCTAACCTTCTGTGTTGGCAAGTCGGGTTTTTTGTAAAACTGAACAGGGTTACCAACGCCATCATTATCCGAATCGACACCAATCACGGGCCAATCATTTTTCCAATGCATAGGTTGCAAATGCACAATACGACCATGAGCGCCCCGGCTCTGAAAATGCACAAACCAATCCTCGCCTTTTGATGTGGATATCCAGGCTCCCTGATGCGGCCCATTAGTGGAACTTGTGCCCTGCACCATCACTTTTTTAAATTCGTAAGGCCCCTGAATATTCTTTGCACGGAATACAGCTTGAGTGCCAACCGGAACTCCACCCTCAGGCGCAAAAATATAATAGTAGCCATTACGTTTATAAAACTTGGGGCCTTCAAGGGTTTTGTAACCGGGTATAGCGTTAGCATCAATTAAATGATGTCCATTTGATTCAACAGTGGATGCATCCCAAGACATGGAATGCAAAGTCAAAATATTATTAAATCCCGCTCGGCTTTTTGCCCAACCATGTAATAAATAAGCTTTGCCATCGTCATCCCATAATGGCGTTGGGTCGATTAGACCTTTGCCGGGTAATATCAATGTTGGTTTACTCCAGGCCCCGGCTGGATTTTGCGTTTTGATAACATAAATTCCGTAATCAGGGTCAGGATAAAAAATCCAATAAAACCCATCGTGATAACGAATGTTCGGTGCCCAGACACCATTGCCATGTTGTGGCACCGCAAAAACATTTTCCGGAACCAAAACCGGCAATGCATAATTGATCAATTGCCAGTTAACCAAATCCTTTGAATGCAAAATAGGTAAGCCAGGCGCAGCGTTAAAACTGGAAGCCGTCATGTAAAAATCATCACCCACTGCCACCACATCAGGATCTGAATAGTCAGCATATAAAATGGGATTTTGATAAAAACCGTTACCTAAATCGGCTTGCCAGGGAACCGTCTTCTCAGCAGGTTTTGTCAAAATAGAATCACAAGCGCCGAGAAAGAAGGTGACAAACAAAATTTGGACTGCATTCAATAACTGTTTTGATTTCATTTTTTATCTCAATGATTTTTTCTTCTAGCGCGCCACTATTTTAAACGAGCACAATAATTCCAATTTTAATATTTAATCACAGCCGTAGGTTGGAAGAGGCAAAGCCGACTTCCGACAAATTGACCAATTACAGACATGTCTTTGAACCGAACATGTCGGAAGCCGCTTCGCTCTTCCAACCTACAAGGTTTTTATTCCAAGTTACGCGTTGATTCAAGGATAGCCGATAGCGTCATAATGAAATATTTTGCAGTGAAAAAATTACACAACTTTAGTGACTAATTTACCTACCAATTAAAATGGGATAGCAATATATAAAAATCATCTGTCGCATTTTATTTCATTAAAAATTAAAAATAAATTAGTCACCTAATTACTCTTTTCATAAGTCATTGATATTGCTTTAGCAATAAAACTTAGCTACTGTCTACCAATATCTTGCATCACAATAAACTTGGAATCATTCTTTAACCAGTTATCAAAACCTGGTCATAAATATACTTTCACTAAAAAAATGGGAGAATTTGTATGGGCAAAGTTGTTTTCATCGGAGATGATCACGGTAAGGATGGATCAATTAAATCCAATTACCAACGATTCAAAAGTATAAACGGAAAAATTGGAAACAATTATGTCGTTTTATTAGAAATCAATTACGACGGCAAACCAGAAGAATCGGGTTCAATAGATGGAATCCTTGACGATGTGACCACGCATAAAAAGGGAGGTTCACTTGATAAGGACTTTCTGAGAAAAAAAATCAAACCTGGAAAATGTTTCGGTTTCGATTCCGACGGTGGAGAAACCTCACCAGATCGACATAACAAGCAATACAAGAACATTTTGACATTAGCAAAAAAATTTTTGGTCAACGGGTTCGACGTTATCGTAGTTATCGGTGCTGGACATTTGGAGCCAGACCCTTTAAGAACAGGTGCTAACTATTGGACACCTCATCATGAGAAGTTGGATGGAGCTTTAAAATCACACAAAGTCTATTGTTATTCCACAGATATAAATGGAAATGAGATTAATTGGGATGACGCCTAGACAAACCACTACGTTACTATTAATCCGGCAATATAGATTCTCCAGTAGAACAGCCCAATTACCCGAGAGAAATTCATTTATTTGCAGGTAATCTTAATTGCCGGAGTAATAGATGACGCTATAAAAAAGTTTACGAGTAACTGCATCAACGAACCGATGGTTTTGGTTTAGCATTTTTTATTGTGGGTTTAACTTTATGCACTGCTGGGCTGGATTTATTTATTGGTCCAGGCAAAACATAGATATGCACGCCAAAACACTGTCCCATTTCCGCTACAACAATTCCCCCAACCATCTCAATAACAGAACAACTCAAGATTAGCTGTTCTTCTTCATTTTTATTAAACGCCTGTTTTTATTAAAAATTTTCCAGTTGGCCCGGTTGCTGCTCTATGGGGACTATTCATCACAGGTTTGGGCAGTCACGTGGATATTATTCGTAGTCGGAAACAAAGTAAATTTAAACTCTGGTGGGTGATTGCCGGGGTTGTGGGGGCGGTGCTTGTTGGGGGGGTTATTTACAGTTTGTATAACTCATCTGATTACAGTGTTGAGCGCGATACATTGCGTTTGGCCAGTGTTAGTCAGGGGAATTTTGACATTATTGTGCGTGCGCCCGGAACCCTGGTGCCTACACAGATTCGTTGGTTGGCAGCAGAAGTGAATGGGCGGGTTGAGCGGGTATTGGTAAAGCCCGGGACGCAGGTAAAAGCGGGTGACATCATTGCTGAATTAAGCAATTCCGAATTGGAACAGGCTTACGAAGAATTGCAATGGGATATGGAGGCGCTTCATGCACAGAACAGTGCTGAAATAAAAGATTTGGAATCGGCATTGTTGGATCAAAGAGCGGTGGAATTGGAAGCAAAAAGTTTATTTAAAAGTTCTGAATTAACCCTCAATGCACAAACATTTTTACGTGAACGCAATCAAGGTTCTATTTCAAAAATAGAATATGAATCCATTCAAATGCAAACCGAACAACGCAAAGAGCGATGGCAGATTGAGCAAAGCCGAACCAAAAGTATGCAGGAAAACGTTACTGCACAAATTGCTGCAAAAAATGCCCGCGTAAAAAAAATGGAAAAACAAATACAACGCGCTCAACAACAAGTGGAACAACTTGAAGTGCGCGCCACTATGGAAAGTGTTGTGCAAGAAGTTGCCATTGAACCCGGACAACAACTTGTTTTAGGAACCAATATTGCCAAGCTGGTACAACAGGATAAGTTGATTGCCCGCATGTTGGTGCCGGAAATGCAAATTCAACAGGTGGTAATGGGTCAGCAAGTCAGTGTTGATACGCGTAATAATCGTGTTGCCGGTGTGGTCTCGCGTATTTCGCCTTCGGTTGTTAACGGCACAGTGGAAGTTGACGTTGAATTCAGTGAGCCATTACCCGGTGATGCCCGACCTGAATTAACCATTGATGGCGAAATAATGGTGGCTGCATTAAATAACGCTTTATATGTAGAACGCCCGGCTTACTCACAAAATTTTCGCAAAATGCGCGTTTTTAAAGTATCGGAGGATGGAAAATTTGCCGACAAAGTGTTGGTTGAATTTGGCAGGGGATCTGCCAGCAAAATTGAAATTGTCAGCGGCTTGAAAGCCGATGATCAAATTATTGTTTCAGATCAATCCGAATTGGATAGTTACTCACGATTACACTTAACACTTTAACGGCGGAGAAAAAACATGTTTGAATGGAATGGTGACACAAGAAAACTTTTATCCTTACTCTGGATATTTTTGACAGTGAATTATATTTTTTGTGATGTTTTCACGCTTCATTACGCGCCTATGTTGCAAATGTTGTTGAACGGCGGCTCCGACAGCCTGAAAATCACCCAGGAATTTTTACTGTATTTTTCCTTTATTGTGGAGGTACCCATGATAATGATTGTGTTATCTAGGTATCTTGTATTCCAACCAAATAAATACGCCAATATTATCGCTGCTTTAATAACAGGGGCGGGTCAGATTTTTGCTTTATCCATGGGTGGAACACTTCATTTTATATTTTTTAGTGTGATCGAAATTGGTGTTGCCATACTGATTCTTTTCATAGCAATTAGCTGGAAACCCAAAATAGCCAGCCAATCACAAGTGTGAATATATAGGCTGATTTATTTTTTCACTTTTCTAGAATTCAAGACTTTTACACAAATTAAAGTTAATCGTCATTCCTGCGAATAATCACATGGAAGTGATTATTCGCAGGAATGACGAAGTGAAACCAAACAAAAATTGATTACAAACCGAGGATGTCATAATGGCCAAGCAACTGATTAAAATGGATTCCATCAAAAAAATATTTATTTCAGATGACATGGAAACCCATGCACTGGGCAATATTAATTTAACGATTACACAAGGCGAATATGTTTCGATTACCGGGCCTTCGGGTTGTGGCAAATCTACATTGCTGTCGGTGATGGGATTACTGGATAGTTCATCATCCGGCAAATATCATCTATCCGGTTTGCTGGTCAGCGAATTGAATAACAAACAACGCAGCCAAATTCGCAACAAAGAAATCGGATTTATTTTTCAATCATTCAATTTGATCAGCGACATGACTGTCAGGGAAAATGTTGAACTGCCGCTGACTTATCGCAATGATCTCAGCAAACAACAGCGTCAATCCATGGTGCAAACTGCATTGGAAGAAGTGGGCATGCATCATCGCGTCAATCATTATCCTTCGCAATTATCCGGCGGCCAGCAACAACGTGTGGCGATTGCACGAGCGATTGCAGGAAAACCTGCCTTGTTATTAGCAGATGAGCCAACAGGTAATCTTGATTCAAAAAATGCAGCGGACGTGATGGTATTACTGGATAACCTGCATGCCAACGGTGCCACTATTTGTATTGTGACCCACGACCCACGCTCGGCCAATCGCGCACAAAGAATTGTGCAAATGATGGATGGGCAAATCGTCAGTGATATTGCCAGCGACAAGTCTACACACAAACATTATTTACAGACCTCATCGATTGATGCTGACGAATTGCACGCAGGTGTAGCATGAACCTGTTACTCGATATTAAATACAGCTTACGTATTTTATTAAAAACACCGGGCTTTACTGCGCTGACAATAGCGGTGATGACAGTGGGGCTGGGCGTTTCAATTTTTATGGTGTCCATCGTCAATACCATAGTTTTTCGCCCGCTGGATTTTAAAGACGGCGACCGTTTGATGTTTATTAACCGCACAGTCGATAATCGCGTTCAACAAAGTATTTTGCACGATTACCAGAAAATAAAAGATGAAAGCCAAAGCCTTGAATCGGTAGTGGCTTTTGGTTCAGAAACAGCCGTGTTATCCGATGGCGTAAAATCTATTCGTTATCAAGGAATTTTCGCCGGGTCAGGTTTTTTTGAATACACAGGTGTTGCACCTCTGTTAGGTCGTACACTCAATGATAATGACCAAATCACAGGCAATCCCCAGGTGGCGATCATTGGCTATGACATTTGGCAAAACTATTTTGGTGGCGATGAAACGATCATCGGCAAGACTGTACAAATCAACCGACAACAGGTTGAAGTGGTCGGTGTGATGCCCCGGGATTATGTCTTCCCGTTTAATAACCAGATCTGGCTACCACTTCGCAAAGAAGCCAATCATTTTTTACTGAAAGATTCACCGCTGGTACGCCTCCTGGCAAAATTAAAACCCGGCGTTTCTGCCGCCGAAGCAGAGCTTGAGTTAAAAAATATTTTTGCCAATAGCCCTGATTTACGTATC
>CAMLML010000110.1 GCA_946481095.1 uncultured Cellvibrio sp. | reverse complement strand
CCCGAACAAATTCGCAAAGGTTTGTGCGAACAGCGCTATGGTGATTTGACTGATTGGTTAGCATCGCTGGCAAAATTGCCAGATGTTAAAACACACAATATTATTCTGGATGCTGAAGTTAAAATCGGCGAAACCAATGATTGTGATGAAACCACTCGCAATCAAATCAAAACTGCGCTGCAAGAATTAATTCCCTGGCGTAAAGGCCCCTACACTATTCACGATATTTATATAGATACTGAATGGCGCTCTGATTGGAAATGGGATCGTGTATTGCCACATTTAGCTCCGCTAAAAGATAAATTTATTTTGGATGTCGGCTGCGGCAATGGTTATCACTGTTGGCGCATGCTGGGTGCAGGTGCCAATCGCGTTATTGGTATTGACCCCTCACCGCGTTTTATTGTGCAGTTTCATATGATCAAACATTTTGCAGGCGAAAATTTTCCAATTGATGTTTTACCAATCGGCATTGAAGACTTACCCGAAAAAATGCAAGCCTTTGACAGCGTATTTTCCATGGGTGTTTTTTATCACCGCCGATCACCTATGGATCATCTACAAGAATTAAAAAATGCATTGAAACCCGGAGGACAATTAATTCTGGAGACTCTGGTTATCGAAGGTAAACTGGGTGATGTCTTGGTACCTGAAGACCGCTACGCCAAAATGAATAACGTCTGGTTCCTTCCAAGCTGCGATACCTTATTAAGTTGGATGAAAAAGATCGGTTTTAAAAATTCACGCTTGGTTGACATTTGCCCAACAACTACCGAAGAACAGCGCATGACCGAGTGGATGAAATTTCATTCACTTGCAGAATTTCTTGATCCACAAAATCCCAATCTGACTGCTGAAGGTCACCCTGCCCCCATTCGCGCGGTGTTTGTTGCGGAGAATTAAAATAAATCACGTAGGGCGGGTCAAGGCCGCGTTTGAAATATTCGCAAGAACACGCGGGTCTTGACCCGCCCTACGAATATTTTGTGCCAATTATATTTTGGTGATGAAAATCAACACTTCACTCATTAATTGATTAATTGTTTCAAAATGATGTTTTCCATCCTGCACCATTTTATCAACAGATTGTACAAATTCACCTTCAACAATTTCATTGGCACAATGAACTGAAATATCGTTTAACGATTCCGGTGTGGTTTCCAAATGAAATTGCAAACCGATAACATTGTGACCAACTTGAAATGCCTGATTTGTACAAGCCTGACTTGATGCCAATAAACTAGCCTGTTTTGGCAAATCAAAGGTTTCACCATGCCAGTGAAAAACAGTAACTGATGGTGGAAATTGAAAGTATGTGAGATCGGTTGATCTTGCGGTTATCGGAAACCAACCAATTTCTTTTTGTGTATTGGGATAAATTTTTGAACCCATTACATTAGCGATCATCTGCGCACCCAGGCAAATACCCAATACCGGTTTACCTGCATCAATCGCTGCTTTTACGAATTGCTTTTCTGCAATCAACCAAGGCAATTCTTTTTCATCATTCACACTCATGGGGCCACCCATGATGATCAATAAATCAATTTCATTTACATCAGGAAATAGTGCAGATTCAAAAAGACGAGTCGAGCTTATCTGATAGCCATGTGACAACAACCAGTTTTCTATACTACCCAAACCTTCAAAAGCAACATGCTGTAAATAATGTGCGCGCATAAATCAACCTCAATACGAATTAATACGACAAGCTTACTAATTGCGAATTAATAAATCTATCAATTATGCGCATAAATCGACATCAGCAGAGCAATATTTACAATGTCATTTTTTTAACGAAATCACTCATTGAAATACTAATATGATGAGATATAGTGGCGCAGGCGTTGATCATAAACTTTAAACAAGCAAGTTATAAACCACAGGTAATCAAACATGGCTAAAAAACTCACTATTTCAATATCCGAATACGATAGTGATATTAAGGAAATCGCCATCCCTGCGTTGCAAGGTGGATTGGATGTCACGTTAAAAAAATATTCGACACTGCCGGATTTAGGTACCTACGAAGGCGACAGCAAATATCCCCTGACACTGCTTGGCCACGCAAATGCCCTGACTTTTAAAACGGGAATTGGTTTGGGCGATAGAGTTGATGGCAAAACGGTTGCTGATAATTTAATTGCAAAAAATCTAAAAGCTAACACTTTCCCTTTTTGTTTGATTGCAGGCTGCAGTGGCGCAGCGGATAAAAAAGCCGGACTTTATATTACCATTGGCAACATCCTCAAAATTCCTGTAGTCGCTTCAAGCACCAATATTAAAATTAGCAGAGCCGGCGAAGAACTTCACCTTACTCCGCAAAGCTCCGGTGTTTGGCGAGTTTACTTTCCCGATTCTGAAGAACGCTACGAATTGACTACTGGCCGATGTGAAGCTATCAGAGCAATACTGGATAAACAGGAATTTAAATGCAAGACTGGTGTTGCCTGATACTCATAAATAAAAAATATTCTGTATAGTACAAAAGAATTTTTTATACCATACAGGATATTGGTTATGAAAATAAAATTGATAAATCCACATCAATTTCATTCACTGTAAATGACCTCTTCATAGGCTTCGTATAGTAATTCTGACTGTTCTTCGGTTAACTCTAACGAAAACGGAAATTCAGCCCACAAAGCGCCAAAGTAACATTCCAAATAATCCTGCCCATCCATACGTGCAATTTCACGAGCTTCGACCAATGCTTTTTTAACCAGGGCAGTGACTTTTTCTTGATCAGGAAATGCTTTTGGCAAAGCCTTTTCCAGTTTTTCCATAATTTTTTCTGTCGCGGCCATAGGATCCTTGACTCGTTTCATAGGCTTCACCGAAGGATCAAGCCCTTGCAAACCTTTTTGCACAAACTCATCATTTGCAAACATAGGCAAAACCGATTCAACATAGTCAGCATGCTGTTCTTTCCATGCAAGCACCTCCTTCAGCACAGCTCTGGATTTTCCAAAACTGATAATTAATCGAACTGTATATGGGTGTTTAATTTTTCCAAGAGTTTCTATGTAACCAAGCATTCTGGCTTTGGAAATTCCATCGAGCAACCAACTCATGTCAGCATCAATTAGTTTATCCATACCTTCCAGATACATGGCTCGTTGGTCAAGATAAGCCACACCATATTTTTCAAAATTCTTCCAACGAACCGTCGCAGTTACCGTTAGCCCACTCATAAACCAGGGTCCTTCAGCTGAAGAATATTCTTCGAGAGGTAGATTGATTGGTTTGTCAGGCAAATAAGCAAGGTGTTTACTGAGTCGTGTATTTTCAGGGCGTGAAGCAATCAGCTTATCAATCTTTTTTTGCAATTGTATACGAGCATCGTCGCTCATACGTAACATTAAAAATCCTAGAACTTTCAATGCAATGCGTGTGTGGCCATCTTTCTCTTGCTTGCCATTCCATTGTTTTTCAGTATACGCAGCCAGTCGTTCAACTATGGCGCCAGCCAAAGCTTCGGCTCCGATAAAATGCTCCAGAGTATAAAATGCTGGTGGCGCTTGCCATCCTGAATAAACATCATCACCCGGCATAAATTCATCAAGCATTATCCGAGCAGTTTCGAGCGTAGGAGTTTTGTCTTCCAGCTTAAGAAATTTTTTCCATTTCTTTTCAAATTTCGGTTTTAATATTTTGTCGTAACCTGGATCGGTCGGATATGTATGTACATAGGCAATCGCAACCTTGGTTGGCCATATAATCTCGTAAACTGGATCAATCGAACTCTGTGCGGCTATGGCTTTTTCTTCCCACTTTTTATTATCTTTGTGCGCATCATCCAGCAATACCAACTCAGGGTAACCTTGATCAAATAACTCCAGATCACTCTCATCAAATGTTTTAAAGGAAGGATGACGTTTGGAGGTTGCAAATTTTGATACTGGAGGCAACCGGCGCAGCGCTATAGATTGTGGTTTTTCCTGTGTTTTCGCATCCACTTTTTTTGCTGCAGATTTTTTTGGTAATGAATCAGCATTAGTCAATGAGCCTATTTCAACATAGCCTTTTTTCAATTTTTCATTCAGTACTTTAGTCGCTTCTTTTAAACAAGCCTCCTGGGAGTCAAACGTTTTGGTATTGGAAGTACCTGCAGTACCTGACTTTCCATAAGTGACTGTAAAGGATTTTCCAGAAACTTCGATATTCCAGAACTTGTTTGATGTGCCATTCTGGTAATGTAAGTCTTTCTTCATTTTTATTGACTCCAACTTATTAATAATTCACTTAAATAATCACTCAAATACTATTTTTCGTTAATTTCCGGAAAAACAAACACCGTTCTCGCTGACTTTTCAGAAATCTTTTGATATTTCGCATAGGCTTTGGAAGCATCAGCAGCTACTTTTTCTTTATCAGAGTTATCAAACCAACTGCTAATTGCCGCCTCCAAACTATAGGCTTCTGGCGCCATAAAACTGCGGGTTGTCAGCAATAAGGATGTCGGCGAATCGATCAGGGTTTTAAAATATTCGTGACTTTTACAGGCAAGAATAATTGCTCCACGAGCTAATTGATCATCAGGATTTTTTTCTAATTCCGGCGGATAAAAATCCATTAAACCATTGTGCCCCACATAAGCAATTACATGCGCATCTCGCCCCACAGAAATTTCTGTTTGATCTGCTGTGACTGTTTGTGAATGATTGCCCTGAGCAATTTTCAGAAATTGTTCGGTGGCCGCCGCTATTTCCCTGCCCCGCCAGGCTTCTGCAAATACATAAGCCGTTACTTTTTTGCCCTTGCGAATAATCTCGCGCTTGAATAGTGCTTGATCCAATACTTTCGGATTCTCCGATGCTGCCAGTGAAATAGTTTTCCAATCAGGCGATCGCCGAAAAAATGTTTTCACACCATAACCCGCGCCCCAGTACAAATTATTATTCGGATCATCGCCATTACCTATGGCCTTCGGTACGGGAACAATACCTTGGTATTCATTATCACAAAGCGCAACTATCACATGCGCGACCAATGGTTTATCTGACACCGAATCCGCATCCATGCGTTCGATACTGGATAGAACATTATTTGCCATTGAAATCTTGGTGAAACAGAGAGTCGCAAACAACAGTAATTTGATGATGTTATTTTTCATGTGATCACCCAAGGTGTTTCAGAACATCGGAGGCAGACTTCTTGAAGCCTTGGCAGGCTGGTGGAAATCAGCCACGGATAAAATCGCTATTCATCGCCAGCTCTTCAAGTGGATGAATCCCTTGCGGCAAGCGGCGAATGGGGCAGCGCTCTCTTAGCGCAAGCAGCATGGCGAGGAAGTCCAAGGATTCATCGACATTAGCCTGCGGCATCTTGAAACTGTTAAATCGAAACAGGGGTACAGCGCTGGAAGGTAAATCAGCTGCCACACGCAGAGCTTCATCATCCAGGTAGACCTGCTCTGGGTACTGCTGCCCAAGGCGCACAAGCAATTCTTGCTCTGGCTCCATAGGCTTTTTGAATTGGGCCAGAAGTTTTCCCTTGAGCCCTTCAGTATTAACTCGTGCAATGGCGGTGATACCCAGCTCAGGCAATTCAATTGACTGCCCTACTTCAAGATTATTGATCTGATCTTCATCAACCAGAACTTCCCTTCCCGTAACCCATACACCGCGATCCGGACTCACTCGATACAGATTGCGAGTAAGCTGGGAGTCCCCAAGTCCGATCTCCAGTGCTTGAATAATCAGGGTATCTGCATGGTCCGGTGCGACAAATCCGGTGATGCTCATACCCCCGTAAAAAACATTCATGTTGCCCCAAAGAGGTAACTCGTAGTCTGCCAACAAGTTGTTTACGCGAAGCGGGGTCAAGGCTTTAAAGCGCGGAATAGCCAGGGGCTCAACCTCGGCTAGTACAGCTTTTATTTTGGCCGGTATTTTCTCGAGCCGTTTGAGCAGCTTCATCACATTCAATGCTCGTGGGTCGCCCTCGGCAGCCTGTGCTTCCAGCCAGCCAAGACTTTCCGGATGTCGCTCAAGCCAGGTCATGAAGTCTTTGGCTCCCAATCGCAGGGCGATTTCAGCCGCTTTATCGCCGCCAATTTCCAACAGGCAAGTCTTGGCCCAGCCGCAGCGCCTGTAGCCATCTTCACTGGGGCGGGTTGTACCATCTTCACCAATCAAATCATCAATCAAGGGCAGGATGCCGTCCCCGTAACGATCATAAAAATCGATGTTATCGTCATTGCCTCGGGGGGACATATCCCAAGCCAGTCCGCGGCTGACGGCCAGGAATTCCTCGGAGTTCTCCAGTGAACAGAGGGCGGCCCATGTCAGATCAGAGTCCCACACCCAAACATCATTGATGTCGCGCCCTTTGCCCTTCTCAAATATCTTCAGTCCCTTAAGTATCTGGCGAGCCCGCTCTAATGGCATGAGCCCGCGAGCATCTGTATCGTCGATTCCGGCATTGTCTATGGCAAGCAGCAGTGATCCGGTGGTGCGATGAATAGTCATTGTTGTTTCTCCTTATCTTTATTTTGAGAATAGTTTGAGTGAGCTGATCAATTATTGGTTTTGCCAAACAATATCCCAACAATTTATGGATTTCACGGCAGAAATCCTGAAAAATTATGAAATCTTGTGAAAAATGATAAAAAACTGACAAACAGACCATGCCATACAAACTTGATCATCTTTTATTGAACCCGGAAGCTGTGACGCTGGTGGATACTGAAACCAACCAGTTGGTCTCTGATGACGAAAAATTAATCGCTGCACTAACGCTGCTTGCATCCCGCTATCCCAATACCGTCACCAAAGATGAACTTATGGCTGTCATCTGGCCAAAACAAATTCTGACGGAGTGGTCACTCACGCGGTTTATTGCTGATGCAAGAAAATTATTGGGGACAAGACATCACATAAAAACTGTTCACGGGCGGGGTTATCGTTATGTATTTCCGGTGAAAGAAATTGGTGATGCTGAGCTGCTTACACAAAGCTCTGCCACAATTGAAACCAATCATTACCCGGTATCAACATCAATACCCAAGGGGAAAATTCACCCGTCTGTTATTTACGGCCTTTGTTTTCTGGTGACAGGATTATTTTTATTCGTCTTTTATTTGACCAAACCTTCATTTCTTTTGCCTGAAGATCTCACTGACCCGGTGGTAGCCATATTGCCTGCCAATATTGAAAATGGTCATCCGGCCTGGCGACTGGGTATTCCGGCATTCATAACCAGACGCCTTTCCGGGTTTTCAATTGCGACTACTCATTCCAGATTGGTAAACAGTCAATTTGAAGAATGGCACAAGCAACACCCGGATCAACAACTGGAGTCAAAAGATGTTAAACAATTCTGTGCGGACATAGGTTGTGATCAACTGGTGTTGATACATCAGCAATCCAAGCCCAATCAAACGCAGATTTATTACCAAATAATAACCGCCTATGATAATAAAACATCAAAAGTTTTCAGCGGCCAGAATTTACATCAGACACTGCAAACCTTATGGGAGGATTTAAAAACACATGTTGTGAAAAAAGAAAATGACGTGATTTTTGAGCTGGAATTGCAAAACAGTTTTATTACAGAAACTTTTATAGAGGCCCTGGGATATTTGGTTGCAGATGACACACCACCTGCAAAAATGTTGTTAGGTCAAATTCAAAAACAACATCCTGATTTTTCAATGACTGCGTTGGAAACGGCCAAATTTAATCTCAATTTAAATATTGATACATCGAAATCAACATTACAAACCATAACACCTAAAAATAAATATGAACTATTCATCTTTCATATTTTACAAACACAGATAAATTTAAAACAACTAAATAACAACCAGGCAATAGCACATGCCACCGAAGCCATTTCAATTTCATCATCCTTAAAGTCAGAAGACTTATCCGCTATTAGTTTGGTCAATATGGGAATAAGCAAGATGGCTTTACAACAGCCAGCGATGGATGAATTTAAAAAAGCCGAAACAATTTTCTCATCCCGAAAAGATTATTACTCACTCGCTGTAACCCGTTTATGCATGGCGGACACACTTGATTTGATCGGTGAACCCAACCAGGCAAACCGCTTAAGAAACGACACCCGATTATTTTTTAATAAATTCCATCTTTCGAACACCCTGAGTTGCCAAATTCAATTACTCACTTATTAAGCATTTTCCAACCCGTTAATTATCTCGCATTCCAATTTAGCTCATAAAATATGGCGCATTTATTTTCACAAAATAAAAAATTTAACCATCACAAATAAAAAATGCGCCACAACATGAAAAAAATAGAAAAACACTTGAAATAATTATATTGATTAAGCAAAGTTAAAAAAGGTTCTACAACATGGCGGGTTGAAAAATGGGTAAAGCAGCCAATTTTGCATTTGAAAATCTTCATAGTCATCTATCCGGCAACATGCATGCATGTTTGATTGTGAAAGATCCGGATAATAATTTGTACCACCACAACAATTTTTTTAAAGATGATTTGTATAGTTCTTACGATGGAGCATCAAATGCGGACCATGTCGAAACCCAGTTAATGCAGAAGCTTTATGCCAGATTTAATGGTTTCAACAATATTCCGAATAATTCAACCATTATTTTTGCTGCGAAATGGAGTCCATGTCAAAAATGCACTACTGTTGACATACCTGCTTTCATGAATGAATTGAATATCAAAAATCGAAATTTAAATGTTAAATTTCGATTCGAGCAATATTATTCAAAAGAAAATTGGCCTTACAACAACCTCCATCGATGGGAAAATAGTAATCAAGCTCAAGAGGCCTATGACAAGCTTTCCGCCAAATACCCATGCTTATGGAAAGATATCGCTGTTTTTGAAGAGCACAGAGTGCTGAGACAAAAAGGCAAGAGAAAACTTGTTATTGCCCCAATCGCTCAAGCAACAACAAGTATTATTGAAGATTCCAAGTATTAATTTTAAAAAAAAACTTGGATTTTATACATGCCTACTCGATTTTTTTATCGATAGTTAAACTGATTTTTTCCGGTAATTGTTTGAGATCGACTGGCCCCTGACTGGCTTGCCAATCGCCGGATTTTGCAACGGCACTACCGTCCGATGATATTCTGGCAACCAATTCAATTTGTGTAGCAGTTGCAAGAGTTGCCGCCGGGGACATTGCCATAGCTTCAGTCAGTGTCACTTTTGCCGGTAACTCTGAAAACTTTATACGTGTAATCGCCAACGGCATTTTGGCACCTTTCCAACCGCGAGCATAAACGTATACAAACTGGTCTGGATTAGCAGTTACATTCGCAGCAACACTCACTTCCAGTTGAATAGAAATCCCTGTTAAGGTTTTATCCAGATTCTCCTGTGATCCCACTTCAGCAACGTAAAGCATTTTTGCCTTTTCAATTCCCATGGATAATCCAACAGCGGCATCGCTATTCGCTCCCAACAAATCAACTGCTTTTTGCCAAAATTTTATTGCTTCTACATAATTCTTTTTCGAAAATGCGTCGATACCCAATAACCCCAAAGCTGTCGTATTACGGGGCTCCAATTCCAATGCTTTGCTGGCCAACTGCCCTGCTTCTGCGGTCATTTGATTATTGGATTGTAAAAACATGACTTGAGCCAATTCAGCCATCACCATGCCAGATGTTTGATCACGCTTTAAAATTTCCTGATACGCAATTATGGATTTGGCAAAATCTTTTCTTTCTGACGCCAATCTTGCCAACAAAAACCAATATTGCAGATTATCCTGGTTATTATCTAAATGTTTTTCCAATTCATTAATCAATTCCGTCGATCGCGACAAGTCAGGTAACTTGTTATTTAACATATCCTGATAATCTGCGTCCTGTTTAACTTTTTGTAATTGCATAATACGCAAGTCATCACTTGCGCCAAGGTGCTGATAAAGAAAAAACACACTGATACAAAACAAAATCACCAATGCAAAATAACCCATGTTCACTTTGCTAAAATTATTGCCAACTTGTTCTTGCTGTAATGTATTACAGGTTTGCAGTAAGTTGCGCTCCAGCTCCAATTTTAATGTCTGGTATTCCGCATCATTGATTCTGCCGGTCTTTTGTTGTGATTCCAAATCAACCAACTGTTCATTAAACAATCGAACATTTTCTTGCAGCAATTGATTGTTATTAATGACCAAAGTCGATTTTCTGGCTTTAATCCAGGGAAGCAGAAAAAATACACCCGCAACCAATAGCATCAGAGCTAAAATAATCCAAAGTTGACTATTCATGATTATTTATCCTCTGCAGTTTTATCTTTATTTGAATATTGTTTGAGTAATTGGTCCAAGACTTCTCTTTCATTCACAGAGAGCGCCTGATTGACAGCTACAGCCTTTCGATTTCTTAACATCACAACCAATATGACCAAGCCAATCAACAAAAATAAAATCGGTGCGCCCCAGAGAAAAACCGTTTTCAAACCAAGCCGTGGTTTATACAAAATAAAATCGCCGTATCGATCAACCATATAAGTCACAATTTCTTCATCGCTTTTATTGCTTTGTACCATGGTATAAAGTTGCTTGCGCAAGTCCATGGCGATAGGTGAGTCAGACCCGGATAAACTTTGGTTCTGGCACTTGGGACATCGCATTTCGTCAATAAATTGTTTGTAGCGCTGCTGTTGGTTTTGATCGGTAAATTCAAATGTGTCCACTGCTGCAAATGCAAAACCTGGCAATAAACCTATCAGGATAATCTGAAATAATTTTCCAATTGACATTGCACACCTGTATTAAAGAAGAGATCTAAAGTCGGGCGAGTATATCAGCCCCGGATATGATTTCACTAAATTGAGCAAGCTTTAATCAACCCCTTGAAGTTTAAGAATATTTTATTAAAAAAAGTAAAAAAATAGTTGACGATGCATACTCGATGATTAGAATACGCGCCACCTCAACGATGAGCCCTGCTTATCGCCGGGCGGTTAGCTCAGTTGGTAGAGCAATGCCCTTACAAGGCATGGGTCACAAGTT
>CAMLML010000109.1 GCA_946481095.1 uncultured Cellvibrio sp. | reverse complement strand
GGAGCCAATATTGATGGTGCAAAAGGAATGCAACTTGTCGGGTCAGCACTTTGCACACAATTAAACAACGAATTTACTGCCGTATGCCTTGCCTGTGGAACTGGCACGAGTTTGGCAGGTGTTGCAGCTGGCGTACCCGCATATATCCCTGTTTATGGTTTTTCTGTTTTGAAAGGCCAGGGGGATATGGCTTTGAATGTAAGACGTTACTTTCAATCGTTACAAAATGATAAATCGCCAGAAAACTGGCGTCTGATAACCGGCTTTCATGCCGGGGGATATGCCAAAAAACTTCCTGTTTATTTACAACAATTTTGGTTTGAGTTTGAAAAAGAGACAGGAATATTGCTTGATCCTGTTTACACACTAAAATTGTTTTGGGGGATAGTCAGTTTGGCAAAACAGGGATTTTGGAAAAAGGGTTCGAGGATTATTGCTATTCATTCCGGTGGTTTACAAGGGCGTCGTGGTTTTGAATTTTGATTGAGGGATTGTGTATGACAACTCAGCACCCAGCAAATCGTGTTATAGATTTTGATTTGGCTTTAACAAAAAGTTTGGTGCCATTAAAAGATATGAGTGAAAGCCATTTGCTGGCTTTGCTTGAGTCCGCACAAACGGAATTTGTTTGTGCAGGGCAAGTGGTTTTTACTGCAGGGACTTTTATTGGAGAGCATGTTTATTTGTTACATGGAACTCTGTCCATGATTATGCCGGATCAATCCCGACAGCAGATTAAAGGGCGCAGCAGCTTGCTACCGGTTATTTATACCGACCCGTGTCCCTATACATTAGTTGCAGATACTGATTCCAGTTTATTGCGTATTAACAGCGATAAACTGGATAAGATGTTGACCTGGAGCAACATCGCAGATTATTTACAGCTCAATATTTCTCGTGAACGTGATTTGGATGAAGATGCAGACTGGATGATGACTGTACTGAAATCCAACTTATTTTTTAAAGTCCCGCCAATTAATGTGGAAGATATTTTTTCAAGACTTATTCCTAAAGTGGTCTACAGAAATGAAGTGATTATCCGTCAGGGAGAAATTGGCGATCGTTGTTATTTTATTAAAGAAGGTGAGGCTGAAGTTAGCCAATTTGATGGTAAAGAAGTAAAAGTAGTTGCACGAATCAGTGAAGGGCGTTGTTTTGGTGAGGATGCTCTTGTCAATGACGCACCTCGAAATGCCACAATCACCATGCGTACCGATGGCGTTTTAATGTATTTGAATAAGCAGGATTTTTACCGATTGTTGAAAGAACCGGTTGTCACCAGTATTACGCTTCAGGAATTAAATGAAAAAGTAAAACAGGGGTATGTCTGTATTGATATGCGTACCGAAGAAGAATACAACCAGCGTCATTTGCCTTTTGCTGTGAATATTCCATTGAATTTACTAGCAATTAAATCCCGTTTATTAAATAGATCCACACATTATATTTTTTATTGTGATACCGGCCGTCGTAGTCGGGCTGCTGCACATTTGTTGGCGCAATTGGGATATCAAACATACGCTTTGCACCAATGTGCACAGTTGTTCAATGACCCAGCTTATGCTGCAAAATGGGAAGATAACAGCAACTATTTACTGCGTGATGGTAAAGCTGTTGCCGGCAATTAGTGGCGAGCTCTTAGTAGCAATCCCTGGCATTCTCCTTTAGTCGCAGCTACCTCCAGTTGCATTAATTCTTTCTCGCTCAATCGACCCGGGCTGGCAATTACCGTATTGCTGGTTCCGGAAGCCAGAGCTTCCCAAATCAACCAGAGTGGATTTTCATCCTGACAATGAATCAATCGAATGCATTGTGTGTTGACACCATAAGCTTCCAACAAATCGCGGTGTAAATGTTTGGGTGATACCCAGGTAATCCATCGATCACCTGAGTTGTGGCTGAGGTAAGCCAGCATAGGTAACAACAAATGTAATTGATCCGGCGTATCACTGGTAAGTACTAACTCAGTGACGCCAAACGCTTTTGTTGGAATTGATGGGGTTTGAAATTTGTAAGGATTAGTCACGACGAATTACTCCTACACTTAAACCTTCGATGTTGAATTCCTGTTTGCGCAAATCAACAGTGATGACATCGAACTCGGGATTTTCCGGCCAGAGTTCTACGATGGAATTGTTATTGGTTTTTTTGAATCGTTTTACTGTCACTTCTTCATCAATTCGCGCAACCACAATTTGCCCATTACGTGCCTGTTGGGTGCTGTGCACTGCCAACAGGTCACCATCCAGAATGCCAATATCTTTCATACTCATACCTTTGACACGCAAGAAATAGTCAGCACTTGGATTGAAAAATTGGTTGGGGATGTTGCAATAATCTTCAATATTTTCCTGGGCAAGAATCGGGTTGCCAGCAGCGACACGGCCAATAATTGGGATACCTTGATGTTGCGCCTCTTCAGGCAACCTGATTCCACGTGAGGCTCCCGGGATAATCTCAATCGCTCCTTTGCGTGCCAGGGCTTTAATGTGTTCTTCTGCGGCGTTGGCAGATTTGAAGCCAAGGATTTCGGCAATTTCCGCACGGGTAGGTGGGTAGCCGGTCTCTTCTGCGTATTTCTTGATAAGGCTCAATACTTGTTCCTGGCGTGATGTAAGGTTGAGCATTTGGGTTCTCCGATATCTGTTTATTTATACAGTTATTGTGATTATATACAGTATATTGATTGGCGCAACCCCTCTGGCTTAAATGTTTTAATGCCTTTTTGGAGTTGGATAACTACCCGATAGTCGTAACCGGTTTTTAAATCTATGGAGTGTGATAAAAGATCATTAAAGAAAATTCGGATCTTGCCGCTAGGTTTAGCACTAACCCATTACAAGAATTCAGGTGTTTTTATGAATGCTTATTCTGTTGCCCAGCGTTATTCCAATATCAAAGTTCAATCCAGTGTTGAAGATGCAAGCCCGCATCGTTTGATTCAGATGTTATTTGAAGGGGCTTTGGAACGAATTGCGCAGGCCAAAGGTGCAATGCTGCAGAAACAAATAGCTCGAAAGGGGGAGTTAATTGGCAAGGCAGTGGCAATTGTGGGAGGTTTGCAGGGCAGTTTGAGTGACTCAGAGGGGGGGCATTTGGCTGCCAATCTTGAAAGTTTGTATGACTATGTAATTCGTCGTTTGGTACAAGCCAACCACGAAAACAAGCCCGAATATCTCGATGAGTGCGGTCGTCTGTTGGCTGAAATCAAACAGGCCTGGGATGCTATAGGTCCGGATGTGAGGAAATAATCATGACCTTGAAACTGGTTGAAAATCCCTCTTATGAAGGTGAAGCCGGAATCTCTGCATTACGTACAGTGCAGAGTGAATTAAACGCAGCAGTCCAAATGGAAGATTGGGAAAAAATTCGTCAGCTGGATGCGATTTGTGCAAATCTGATTGAAAAAGTCATAGTGGCCAATCGTGAAGATAAATCGACTCTGGTGCGTGCCTTATCCGAACTCAAAGGTGTTTATGCGAATTTAATTGTTCGCTGTCATCAAGAAATGGATGTATTAGAAAAAGTCAGCTAGGTATACTTCGAGCTTCAGTTTTCGAGTGACCTTTGCATGACCTACCAATTTTTTGCGACCTGCCCCAAAAGCCTCGAAGGGCTACTTTTTCAAGAGTTAAATGATTTAGGTGCAACTGATCTGCGTGAGACAGTTGCCGGTGTTTATTTCTCTGGCGATATTCGCCTTGCTTATAAAGTAAACCTCTGGTCGCGTCTGGCCAATAAAATTTTATTACCTTTGGATTCATTCCCTGTTTCCAGTCAGGAGGATCTTTACGAAGCTGTGCGTAAACTTCCCTGGCAAGAACACATCAGTCCCAGTGGCAGTTTGTTAATTGATTTTGTTGGCACCAACGATGCTATTCGCAATACACAATTTGGCGCGATGAAAATTAAAGATGCGATTGTGGATTGTGTTCGTGATTTTTCCGGATCGCGCCCCTCCATTGCCAAACGTGATCCTGATCTACGAGTCAATGCTCGTTTATCTAAAAATAATGTGATTATCAGTATCGATTTATCCGGCGATAGTTTGCATCGTCGCGGCTATCGTTTGAAACAAGGTATCGCACCCTTAAAAGAAAATTTGGCGGCAGGCATTTTATTGCGCGCCGGGTGGCCGCAAATTGCCAAAGAAGGTGGAGCATTATTGGATCCTATGTGTGGATCAGGCACTTTTTTAATTGAAGCTGCATTAATTGCTGCTGATATTGCACCGGGATTGGCGCGTGCCAGTTTTGGTTTTGAGCGTTGGTTAAATCATCAAAATGATATTTGGTTGGAGTTGCGTGATGAAGCGCATCAACGAAAAAAATTGGGTTTGGCGAATATGCATCTGCCGGAAATTCGCGGATATGATGCGGATTTGTCAGTGATTCGCGCTGCAGAAGAAAATATCGTCACCGCCGAATTGGATCATTGGTTGCGTGTGTCGCGTAAAGAGGTTGGCGAATTTAAAAAGCCTACGCATAAACAATTGGATTCCGGATTGATTTTGACCAATCCACCCTATGGTGAACGCCTGGGTGATATAGAGGCGCTAAAACTGTTATATGCCCATTTGGGTGAACGATTGCGTAATGAATTTCAAGGTTGGCAAGCTGCAATTTTTACCGGTAATCCTGAGTTAGGAAAACAAATGGGATTGCGTGCCGAAAAGAAATATAAATTTTTTAACGGCACTATAGCCAGTGAACTACTGACTTTTTCAATTGATCAGGACGCGTTTGTTAAAAGCCGCGTTGAACAAGATGAGCGTTTTAGTGATGATGAAAATAAGCGTCAAGTAGCCGAAGCAAAAGTAAAAGAATCTGTCCAGCAGGAACGCGAACAAGCTCTAACCCCCGGCGCACAAATGCTGGCGAATCGGTTGCAGAAAAATAAAAAACAATTGGATAAATGGTTGAAAGCCAATCAAATCAGTTGTTACCGACTCTATGATGCCGATATGCCGGAATATTCTGCGGCGATTGATATTTACACCGGTCAAATACAGCCGGGTAAACCTGAAAAAATTTATGCACATGTGCAGGAGTATGCAGCACCCAAATCGGTCGATGAAGAAAAAGCCGCTGCACGTTTTCAGGAAATTACCCTGGCTGTGCCTTATGTATTGAATATTCCGCAATCACAAATCAGTTACAAACAGCGTCGTCGCAATAAAGGTAAAACCCAATACGAAAAAGTACAGGAAACACCGACCGGTGACTTGTTTAGTGTTCAGGAAGGGATTAGCAAATTGCATATCAATCTTTGGCAATATCTGGATACGGGTTTGTTTCTGGATCACCGACCTGTTCGTAAGATGATTGCAGAACAAGCCAAAGATAAACGTTTTTTAAATTTATTTTGTTACACCGCCAGTGCCAGTGTGTATGCAGCGATGAATGGTGCGCGTTATACAGTGAGTGTGGATATGTCCAACACCTATCTGAATTGGGCTAGAAAAAACTTTGCGTTAAATGGTTTAAGTGAATCCAAAAACCGTTTGGTACAGGCGGATTGTTTACAATGGTTGGAAGAAAATGATCAATTGTTTGATTTGATTTTGTTGGATCCTCCCAGTTTTTCCAATTCAAAACGTATGGATGATGTGTTGGATATTCAGCGCGATCATGTGGATTTAATTCACAAGTCCATGCGTGCTTTGGATGAGAAAGGTACTTTGATATTTTCCAATAACCTGCGCAGTTTTGATCTGGATGAAGAAGCTCTATCAGCCTACAACATTGAAAATATATCAGCCAAAACCATTGATGAAGATTTCAAACGTAATCCGAAAATTCATCAGTGCTGGTTGATTAAACATTAATGAGGTTGTGAATAAAATCCCCGCTATTGCGGGGATTATTTTGATTGGAAAATAAATTTCAGACGTTACTGGCTGTGTAATTCCGGCGTGTGATGAATTAACCAGGCAGCTGATCCCACCAGTGCAGCTTTATCATTCAGTACTACGCGAATATTAATATCGTTAACATAATCTTCCAGCGGGCCTTTGTTTCTATATCTTTCCATGAAATTGGATTTTGGAATCATATCGAGTAATTTTGCGGTAATCCCGCCGGTGATGACTATGCCACCACGAGCGCCGGTTGAAAGTGCTTTATCCCCTGCAACTTCTCCGAGAATATCGCAAAAAGTTAACACTGCATCAGTACAAATTGGATCTGAATTGGCTATGCCTTTGCCACTGACATCGGCTGGAGAATAGTTTTCAGTAGTAACACCAGCAATGATAGTTAATGCTTTATATAAATTCACCAAGCCATTTCCTGAAAGAATATTCTCAACAGACACATGTTTTTGTTGTTTCAATAAAACACGTTTGATATCCAGTTCTTTTTCATTGGTAGGTGCAAAACTGGCATGACCACCCTCTGTGGCGATTACAGTCCATTGGCCTTTATGTGGAACCAGTTGCGCCATGCCGAATCCGGTACCGGGGCCCATCACCAGAATCGGGCAGAATTTATTGGGTTTACCCTGATGCAGGGTAAAAAATTCATCTTCTTTTTGAAAGGGAACGGCAAATGCGTGAGCGGCAAAATCATTAATCACGTGTAACTTTTTCAGATTTAATGCAAGGCGCAAATCTTCAATTGAAAAACGCCAGTTTAAATTTGTCATAAAAGCTTCACCATCTTCAATGGGGCCTGCGATGGCGATGCAGGCATATTCCGGTGACACATCCAGTTGTCGGAAACAATCTTTTATCATGCTGGCCATATCGGGGTATTCAGCACATTTCAGAGTGATTTGCCTGGCTGCAGTGTAATTAATTTTTCCACTGTGATAACTGGCAGGGTCGTAATCAACCAAGCCAAATCGACCATTGGTTCCGCCGATATCGGCTACTAATAAGTTCATGATGACCTCAGTCGTTAATAAAAAACGGGCGCGAGAATAGCATTAAATTTCCATTTGATCAGCCGGGCATTTTTAACATATTCGTTCGGGTTAAAGATGTCTGATTAAATTGGCGTATTATTTGACAGCGCTGTCATTTGATAGTAGTTTGTCGCACATTTTTATATTTGGCAAGTTCCCGGAGGTCACTTGTGTTGTGGCAGAAAGTTATTAGTAAATTAAAGGCAGATCCAGCACTGGAACTTGAAGTGGAAAAGCTCTTGTCCAAAATGAGCCTGGAAGAAAAAGTGGGTCAAATGATCCAGCCGGAAATTCGCTGGTTAACAGCACAGGATGTAAAGGACTATCACATAGGATCAGTATTAAATGGTGGTGGGTCTGTTCCCAATGGCAACCGTTATTCAAAAGCAGCTGATTGGTTAGCGATTGCCGATGCTTATTATCAGGCTTCAATGGACACTTCTGATGGAAAAATTGCTATTCCCATCATGTGGGGAACGGATGCGGTACATGGCGTTGGTAACATAGTGGGCGCAACACTTTTCCCGCACAACATTGCATTGGGTGCCATGCGTAACCCGGATTTAATTCGCAAGATTGGTGAAATTACGGCAACCGAAATTGCAGTGACAGGTTTGGATTGGGATTTCTCGCCCACAGTTGCAGTAGCACGTGATGACCGTTGGGGTCGCACCTATGAATCCTGGTCCGAGCATCCGGATTTGGTAAAAGAATACGCCAGTGAAATGGTGAATGGTTTGCAAGGTGATGCGAACAGCAAAGAATTTTTATCGCCCGTAAAAGTCATTTCTACAGCCAAGCACTATATAGGCGACGGCGGCACACAAAATGGTATAGATCGCGGCAATTGTTTATCCAGCGAAGAAGAACTTTATCGCATTCATGCGGCAGGTTATGTCAGTGCAATTGAAGCCGGTGTGCAAGCGGTGATGGCATCGTTTAATTCCTGGCATGGCATTCATATGCATGGTCACCAATATTTATTGACTGACGTACTGAAAGAAAAATTGGGTTTTGATGGATTGGTTGTCGGTGATTGGAATGGTCATGGATTTGTTGCAGGTGCCACAGTATTAAATTGTCCGCAGGCGATTAATGCCGGTTTGGATATTTTTATGGTGCCCGATCCAGACTGGAAAGAGTTGTATCACAATACGGTTGCACAAATTAAATCCGGTGTGATTCCACAATCGCGTTGTGATGATGCAGTGCGTCGAATTCTCCGCGTGAAATTGCGTGCAAATTTATGGAACAAAGGTTTGCCATCTTCACGCCCGCTTTCCGGTCGTGATGATTTGTTAGGTGCACCTGCACATCGCGCAGTGGCGAGACAAATTGTGCGCGAATCATTAGTGCTGCTGAAAAATAAAAATCAATTATTACCTTTATCGCCAAAACTCAATGTATTGGTTGCAGGCGATGGTGCAGACAATATCAGCAAACAAACGGGTGGTTGGTCAGTTAACTGGCAGGGCACTGGCAATACTATGGCGGATTTCCCCGGTGCTACAACCATATGGATGGGAATTGAAGCGGCAGTGAAATCTGCCGGTGGAAAAGCGGTGTTGAGTCCTGAAGGTGAATTTCAACAAAAACCGGACGTCGCCATAGTCGTGTTTGGTGAAGATCCCTATGCGGAAATGCAAGGCGATGTGCAGCACCAGTTATTAAAAGCAAGTGATACACGCGATATTGATCTGCTGAAAAAATTCAAATCCCAAAACATTCCTGTAGTCGCATTATTTGTAACCGGTCGTCCCATGTGGATTAACCGTGAATTGAATGCATCCGATGCGTTTGTGGTGATCTGGCAACCCGGTACTGAAGGTGGCGGAATTGCCGACGTATTATTCAAAACAGCAACAGGTGAGATAGCGCATCCAATAAAAGGTCGTTTAAGTTTTTCATGGCCGAAAACACCGGATCATGGCCCATTAAATATTGGCGATGAACATTATGATCCGCTCTTTGCTTATGGTTATGGTATGACTTACGGTCAGGAAAATACCCTCGATGATAATTTGAGTGAAGAGGGATTGTCCGAAGTAATTTGTTCCGATGTGTTGGAAGTATTTAATCGTCGCCCGGTCGCGCCTTATTTTATTTTGCTGGAAGGTAAAAATAATGATCGTGTGGTGATGAATGACAATCAGGTTACTGTGTCTTCGCTCAGTGTCAGTGTTATAGATCGCGATGTGCAGGAAGATGCAAGGCGAGTGCAATGGAATGGGGAAGGGCTCGGAATCGTTGCGCTCTCAACACATAATCGACAAGTTTTAAGCGATTATTTTGAGTCCGATTCTGCATTGGTATTCGATGTCAAAATTAATCAGGTTCCCGAAGGGCAGGTGATGGTGCGCATAGGTTGCGGCCCCTCTTGCAATACCGAAGTTGATATCACCAGTCAGTTTAAAACCATAGCGGGAGCAGGTTGGAAAACAATTTCCATCAGCCTGAATTTATTCCCTGAAGTGTTAACCAATTTTGGTTTACACAGATTACCTCATGAATTATTTGCGTTGGTAATAGAGCCTTTTGCTTTGGTATCCAGCCATAAATTGGATCTGGTTTTTTCCAACGTGCGTTGGGAAAAACACCAGGGTAAAGATAAAACTATTCTGGTCCGCTAGTTTTTTCTTCCTTTATTTTTCATCCTTTCATTGAAAGCCTTCCCCCAATTCGACCGGGTGAAGGCTTTTGTGTTGCTTTCGGTGACAATTTTTTAAACTGTGCTGCAAATCCTGGTGCAGTGCAAAAAATATATTTACCCTCGGCAGCTAATCAATCCAATAGAATTGTGACCCTGTCATTCGTTATCTGATTTTTGTTTATTTGCCGTTAGTTTGTTCGTAAAACCATCTAACAGGTTTTTTTTTCCGTTTAACACGAACCTGACTCAATGTTTTTTGTGAGTCGCATAATACCTATAAAAAAGTGGAGATTTGGCAGAGGTTGAGTTGTCCTCTGGTTGCAAAATTCAAAACTGGTTAGTCAATAATAAATTTCACTCTTATCTTTTGTACCCCATACGGAACAGAATTATGAAAATTTCCCTCGTTGTACGTTATCTGTTAATTACCGTTTTTTTTGTTGGTTTTCATCAGGCCCAGGCTGATGTCTATTCTAAAAAAGTGGATTTTGATTCGACATCAGGTTGGAGGCTTGACACTGTAGGGAGTGGCAGCAGAGCAATCTTCCTTGAGCGTGGAAGTTGTTGCGGTGGTTGGGTTGCTCACTTGAATGTAAGTGGAGCAACAGGTGGTTGGTCTGCCGTAGGGCGTGAATTTAAATTTCCATCAAGAGCAGTGTCAGGAAAAAGCATTTCGAGTGCAGTGTTATGGGCGGGTAGCTCCGTTACTGTGAATATGGAAGTTATTGATCCAGCCACATGGCGATATGTAGCAGTCGCTACTCACAAGGGATCATTTGGTGTACCACAAGGAGCCGGTGCAGCAATTCCTTTCCCTTCTTTTACTGTTCCTTCCAAATCAGTTTATTTTCGTGTTGCCTTGACTGGTGCTGGTAGTGCGGTTTCGTTGGATGTGGATCAAATGACTTTCGCTGCTAACTATTAAAAATATCACGGCTCGTATTTTTTTATCTAAAACACTGACAACTAAGGTATTGAATTATGAAAATTTCTTTTAATGCAATGCGTTTTGTTTTTATTTTATTTTTTCTTGGTGTTTATCAAACTCAGGCGGCTGAATATACCTACTGGGCGTCGATCACTTTGCCAGGTTGGAATTATGAGGCTTACAATCAGGCCGGTGCGTTGCCACCAAACAAAAACAGTTCGGAAGCATTACTTACTGTACATTGGAAGGCAACAAAAAATTGGTCAGCTGTTGGTCGTCAATATCAATTTCCAGCAAAAATGGTGTCGGGGAAAAGCACCGTATCGAGTGCGCAAATTAAATCTTGGGAAGCCTATGTTGTTAACATGGAGGTGATAGATCCAGTTACCTGGAGGTATATCGCCGTTGCACAAAGAGAAGTTCGCGGAACCGGTAAAACAGATACCATTCTTTTTCCTACTTTTACCATTCCAGCGAAGCCTGTTTATTTTCGAGTTTCCAATGTTGTGCCTTGGGAAGAGGAGCTGTTAGATAAGTGGGTGGGTTTGTTTATACCCAGTATGCAATTTAAGGCCACTTATTAAAAATGAAGCGAGTTCTATTTGTTAGT
>CAMLML010000108.1 GCA_946481095.1 uncultured Cellvibrio sp. | reverse complement strand
CCACTATGGTTGTTGAATTGCGCTTGACCTCCATTGCGGTCTGCAAGCTTTTCAGAAACTTGCCTGTAACCACTATTTCTTCTGCTTCCATACTTTCATCAGCCTGCTGGTCTTGCGCAACAGAAAGACCACCGACCAAGCTTAAAGCAAGAAATAATGCACTGCGACGTAAATGAATGGGTTGATTGAGCTTCATACTAACTCCTCATATAGAAATATTATTTTTCATGGAACTGTCGAATCTGGAACACATTGTTTGCCGTTTATTCTCGTGTCGTTAGTGATCCACTCATCCGAAAGGTATACGTTTACTTTATATAATTCAGATTTAATAGCTACACTATCCGATTTGCATAAGGTAAACGTTTACCTTATTTTCGTCAAGAAAGATCCAAAAAAGCTGACCAGCCGCTGTTCGTCAAAAAAGTTAAGCAGAAATTATGAAGATTTAAAGTTAATGGGAAAGGATTGGAGGAGAATTAACAAGTATTTGTTTTTACTGGATAAAAAGCATTCCAATCCAGAACTTTTTTTGACAGGAATAACCAGATATCGGAGGATTTTTTAGAGTCTGGAAGGCGTTACCAATGGTTACGTTTCAACAGCGGTTTACTAGCTCCAACCCTGGCTATCAACAATCTGCTTCCACAAACCACGCAAAAGCTTTCTGACTGAGGCAATTTCTTCTTTATTAAATAATGGACAATACTCATGGCCTTCCGAAGTAACTGAAGGGAGGTTATTACCACAGAAAAATTTGTGGTAAACCTCTTTTAATTCCTTATCGTCAATTCCTAATGCTGACCAGGCAAGATCATCGACAATATTCCAAAAATCAAGAATCCTATGAGATGCCTTCGTCGAGCAGGCTTGTCCCTCCCGAAGGTTTGCCAGTGTTTTTAAAGCCCGATCAATGTCATAACAAGCTATATCATTTGTTGCCAACACAAGTCCTTTTTCTTTGGCAGCAATAGCAAGCTCAGCAAAAGAGTTGCACACAACAAATTTTTTTCGGTCTGCAGCTAACACAATAGAGTCTTTTTCATTCCCTCCATCCTTCCATAATAAAAAATAGCTATTCTTCAGCGTGTTGATGCAAACAGGATAAATTAAATTTTCTTCATTCATTTAATTTACCACTGAAACTCTTTCAATCTGATCTTTCCATTGTTAACACTGACACCTTCAGCCTTAAGGCGCTTAACCTGTTCGATATATCCTGAAGAATTTTCAGGCATGGAGATTTTACCTTGAGCATTAACCACTCTATGCCAGGGCAATTCGGTATTTTCAGGCAGTTGACAGAGAATAGTTCCTGCAAGTCTTGCAGCACCGGGCAAGCCAGCTATTTTTGCCAGCTGCCCGTAAGTCACCACCTTTCCTGCGGGAACCGATTTTAAAGCGGTATAAATAGCAATCTTGTTGTTGGAAACGTCCAATCAATACCCCGGATTATTTCAACAATAACTGCAAATGAGGCTCCAGCGCTTTGGCCCACAATTCGTAACCATATTCATGCGGATGCAATAAATCCGGCATCACCTCTTTTGTCAAAATTCCATCCGGTGTTAAAAATGCTTGATTGATGTTAACAAAATAAACACGCTTGTTATCCGCATAGGTTTGAATAATTTTATTGACCTCTTCGTTAATCATGCGTAATTCACCATCAGGTTTTTCATCGCGCGGGAAAATTGCCAGTAATAAAATTTTGGTACCGGGCAAATCCTGTTTTAATTTTTCAAGAATTTTTTTAATTCCCGCCGCGGTTGTTTGTGGATTTTCACGACGATGCCCTGCGTTGTTGGTACCAATCATCAACACAGTAACTTTTGGATTCATACCTTTAACAGCATCATGATCCAATCGCCATAAAACATTTTCTGTACGATCACCACCAAAACCTATAGCAAAACCATTTCTCGGTGCATAGTATTTTTTCCATACTTCTGCACCCTCTTTTTCCCATGCCTGGGTGATTGAATCACCAATAAATAAAAGATCTATTTTTCCACCTTTCTCAAAAATAGCTTTGGCATCTGCTAATTTTTGTTGATGGCGTGGCAACCACCAATCAATCGACCACCATTCATTTAACATATCCGGTGTAATTGACTGGGTTTTGTAATCCGGGCAGGAGTGTAAACTCACATTCGCAGGCGCTGCAGAAATCAATTCAACATTGGCAACTGAAACGTCACCCTTTCCACCGACCTCCAACGCAAAAGGCATAGTCACTGCGTTAAAATTATCTTGATCCTGTTTAAAACACTTCAATGGCACATAAACTTTTTGCCAACCCTTACCCACTAACTCGCGAGCTTTTAAAGTAAAAGGTACCCGACGATCACAATTTTTTTCCTGACATTCCATTTTGAATGAAACGCCGCCTTTGGCTAATTCATTAATTTTTAAATCCAAAACCAGAACACCGGATGCCATATAAGAAGTTAAATCCAAAGGTATTCCTTTTTCCCAAGTCAATCCTGCGCGCCAAGTATCTTGCCATGAAAAAGTCAGTGCATCTTTCTGCGTGTCTTTGTCACTCAGTTGAACTTTTACATCGCCTTTTGGCAGACTGGTTGATTCGCCGGAAAGTTTTTGTTGTGTTTCGTAGTTTTCGATGAATAGATTCCAAGACTCAAGCACCCTTCCTTCGTAAATTGAAATCGACTGAGGCTTTGCCGCGCCCATCCCTCGACATGACATGCAGCCTGCAACACACAAACTTAAACTGATAAGGAATATTTTAAATTTCATTTTGTGTTTCTCATTTGGATTATTTTTCTGGCTCCTCCCTTTGAAAAAGGGAGGCGGGGGAGGGATTTAAAATGGTCAAAATTTCTGAGATTTTAAATCCCCCCTAGCCCCCCTTTTTCAAAGTGGGGAACAAAATCCCCTCTCCCTTTGGGAGAGGGTTAGGGTGAGGGCACTACAACTTGTTTCTGCACACCCATTCCTTCAATTCCCAACTCAACCACATCTCCTTCATTTAAATACAACGGCGGCTTTTGTCCAAGTCCGACACCCGGTGGAGTACCGGTGCTAATCACATCACCCGGTTGCAAACTCATAAATTGAGATAAATAGTGAACCAAAAATTCAGGGCCGAACACCATATGTTTGGTTGAACCATTTTGAAAAGTTTTGCCGTTTACTTTTAACCAAAGATTTAAATTCAGTGGATCAGCCACTTCATCTTTTGTTACCAGATAAGGACCTATCGGGCCAAAACTATCACAACCTTTTCCTTTGTCCCATTGGCCGCCACGTTCTAACTGAAAATTGCGTTCAGACACATCATTAATTACGCAATAACCGGCAATATAATCTTTCGCATCATCCAATTCCACATAACTGGCATGCTTACCAATCACCACACCCAATTCCACTTCCCAATCCAGCTTGGTGGAATTACGTGGTTTAATAATATTGTCATTCGGCCCCGTAATTGCGCTGGTTGCTTTCATAAATACCACTGGCTCTTCCGGAACCGCCATTCCTGATTCAGCAGCGTGATCCGCATAATTTAATCCGATGCAAATAAATTTTCCAACACGATTAACGCAAGGGCCAATACGTACAGAATCCACTAGTGGAAGCGATTCAATATTAACGCTGGCAATTTTTTGCAGAGATTCATCGTTTAATATTTCTCCATCAATATCAGATACAACCGAACTTAAATCGCGTATACGATTTTGTGCATCCAAAATTCCGGGACGTTCCTGGCCTGGATTTCCATAACGAAGTAATTTCATGTTTTTTCTCTTTGATTTTAAATTGAAGAGCTCCCTCACCCTAACCCTCTCCCGGAGGGAGAGGGAATTAATTTCACTCTGCATTAAGTAGGGAGTAAAGTCCCCTCTCCCTCTGGGAGAGGGTTAGGGTGAGGGCAAAATTTTAATTACTCCAACCACCATCAATCACGTTGATGGTGCCTGTTGTAAATGCAGATGCATCACTCGCAAGATAAAGCGCCAATTCTGCCATTTCTTTTGCAGTTCCCAAACGTCCCATAGGCTGTCTTGCGACAAAATTTTTATAAGCTGTTTCGTAATCACCTGTTGCATGCATTCTTTGCTCAAGCGATGGTGTTTGTACAGTGCCGGGACAAATAGCATTACATCGAACACCCTGTGTGACAAAGTCTGCGGCTATGGCTTTGGTCAAACCAATGACTGCAGCCTTTGTCATGCCATAAGCAAAACGATTGGGGGCACCTTTTATTGAACTGGCAACTGATGACATATTAATAATAGAACCACCACCTCTCTCAATCATACCGGGTAGAAATGTACGAATCATGCGATACATCGAACTGACATTTAAATCAAATGAAAAATTCCAGTCTTTTTCGCTGCAATCCAGAATAGTCCCACTATGCACATAACCAACACCATTAAACAGAATATCAACGCCACCCGTTTTTTGGATTAACAATTGGACTTCTTCTGATTTAAGGACATCCAGTTTATATATTTCGCAACCCGATAAATCGAGTAAACCTTCGAAATTAATATCGGTTGCAATAACACGCGCACCTTCTGCTGCAAATAATTCTGCCGTCGCGCGACCTATGCCTTGAGCAGCAGCTGTGATTAATGCAGTTTTGCCTTCTAAACGTTTCATAACTAAATTTGTTCCGTATTTTCTGATCTGTTTGACCCCACCCTAACCCTCCCCTTGCCAAGGGAGGGAACAAATTGCACTCCGCAAAAAACAGTAGGGAGTTATATCCCTCCCCCTGGCAAGGGGGAGGTTAGGAGGGGGTCATGTTTTTACGCAATTCGCCGAACCGGCAAGCAACTCGGCCCAATAGGTTCAAACGCTTTATAAGTCAAAATAAATTCCTGATGCCCCAAATCTTCTGACAAGCTGCGCTTACCCGATGCAACATCAATTACATTTTGTAAAATCTCCTCACCAACCTGATCCAGTGTGGCTGCACCCTCAAGAATTTTTCCGGCATTCACATCCATATCTTCCGACAATCGTTTATAAGTTTCAGGATTTGCGCAAATTTTTATTACAGGCGAAATAGCAGAACCGACAACTGATCCACGACCAGTGGTAAATAAAATCACATGTGAGCCACAGGCAATTAACTCAACAATTTCAGCATTGTCGGAAATATTCGGAAAACCAAAACGCGGTTCACCATCAGGAACTACATCCAATAAATATAATCCACCTGCAGGAGGAATATCACCCGGTTTGATTAAACCACTGATGGGAGATGAACCGGATTTTGAATAAGCACCCATGGATTTTTCTTCAAGCGTTGTTAATCCACCATCAGCATTTCCGGGAGCAAAACTACCAAAACCCATGACACGATAATAATGTTCCGCTTTGGCAACACAAGCTTCAATTTCGTGACCTAATTCAGGTGTGATTGCACGATCCGCCATAATCGTTTCACAACCAATTAATTCACCGGTTTCTTCAAAAATACAAATGGCATCAGCTGCAACCAATGCATCAAAACAACGACCCACTGCAGGGTTAGCAGTAATACCGCTGGTACCGTCAGAACCGCCACAAATAGTACCAACAATTAATTCATGCAAATACATTGGCACACGCGCAACTTGTGATGCTTTTTCTTGCAGACGTACAACCGCTTCGAACCCTGCATTAATAGTGGATTTGGTACCGCCCTCTTCCTGAATTACCAATAATTCTGCTGGCCGACCGCTGGCATGAATTTCTTTTAATAATTTTTCACGATTCATACTTTCGCAACCGAGCGAAATCAACAACACGCCACCCACATTAGGATGAGTACACACAGCACGCATCATTTCATAGGCATATTGATTGGGATAACAACCGGGAAAACCAATTAAATGTACATCCATAGTGTTTGCGCGATTTACAATCATGCGTGAGACATGATGCGCACATTCAACCAGATATGCCACCACAATCACATTACGAATACCTTTGCGCCCATCTGCACGCAACCAGGCAGAAAATTCTACTGTTGAATTCATGATTCGCTCCGATCTTGATTTTGCCTGCTACGTGTATGACTGGGTATGTAATCGCTTTTCATATTGTGCATATGAACATGATGACCTTTGGCGACAGATTCAGTCATGGAGCCAATAGGCGCACCATAACGGAATACTTTCTCACCCGCCTTCATATCAATACGCGCAACTTTATGCCCCACACCTATGCTAATGGGACTCCGAATTGTTTCACCATCGATATACAAATCATCGCCTGTATTAATGTGTTTTACACAAACCAATATATTGTCGTTGGGATGAAGCAAAATTAATGATGATGGTTCTGTCATAAAGCATTACTCAAAAAATTATCTCCAACAGGAACTGGTGCCAAATCATGTACCAATCCTTTTTCGCGTAGCCTATTCCAAAACTCATCCGGAATTTTTACTTTCATCAAACGTACAGCTTCATTGACTTGCGAAGCAGTGGCAAGTCCCGCTAACACAGAGACAATTTGCGGATGCGCTGCAGGAAATTGTAATGCTGCCGCTGCTAATGGTACCGAAAATTCTTCACAAACCATTTCCAGCTTCGCAACCCTGTTAATAATAGAATCCGGTGCAATTTCGTAATTATAATACACAGCCTGGTTGCGATTATGTTTAACACCTGTTGCCAAAATACCTGAATTAAAAGGCCCACCCAATACCACCCAGGCATTGTGTTTTTCACAAAGCGGAAAAAAATTTTCGCAGGCGGATTGTTCAAGCAAGGTGTAGCGACCAGCTAATAAAAATCCATCGAAGTCGCCATACTGCAAGGCATCAGCACAAATTTGCCATTCGTTAACACCCAAGCCAATCGCTTGAACAAGACCTGATGATTTGAGGCTATGCATAGCTTTGTAACCACCGTCCATAAATTCGCGAAAACGTTTTGGATGTTCATCTCCATGAGTCATCACACCCAAATCATGCGCAAACAAAATATCGATTCTTTCCCTCTGCAATCGATGCAAACTTTCTTCAAACGAACGCATGACACCATCGTAAGAATAATCAAAAACAGGTTCTAATGCGGGAACATCAACAAAACCATGCCTGAGCGAATCTTTTGACTGGCTGGGAACCAATATTCGTCCAACCTTTGAAGAAATAATCGGTGTTGTTTTTGCCGAGGCAAGTGCTGTACCCAATCGGGATTCACTTAGCCCAAAACCGTAATGCGGAGCTGTATCAAAATAGCCTAAACCGGCAGCCAATGCCGCCTCGACACTGGCCATGGCATCCTGATCACTGATAGATCTATAGAGATTACCTATGGGCGCAGCACCAAAGCCCAAAAGGGATTTGTCAGGAAAAAGAGAATATTTCTGTGTTGACCGATTTGCCACAAAGCCCCTTTTTATAATTAAAATATTAATTGCTAATGAAAATATTTTAACGGAAGCACGAGCTAAAAAACAGAGAGAAACCAAAGTCAGGCGCGTAAAGAGCCTGACTTTTTCGCGACCGAATAGAAAACCTTATTTCAATCCAGCAACTCGTGAGAAATTTTTTCTGTGGCCCTGCGTAAACTGTCAAGAATTTTTTCTTCAGGAAGAACCTGCGCCTTGATGTGAATAAATGGAACGATCAGAACAGCAGCAGGCCCTTGCAGGGTGACAATCGGCATACAAAAATCCATTACCCCATCGACAAAATCACTGGGCTTTATTATGTAACCCTGTTGCAAGCCTGTTTCTACCCGCGCCTGAAAACGATCAAGATCTTCTTTACTGGCGACGGCCGAAAGTTGTGCATACCAGCCCTGCTTGATTTCGGGAGAGACTAATCCGAAATATAAAGCGCCTGAGTTGGTATCAATCAAACGACGTCTGTAGCCAACCCTCACTGAAAACCCCAGATCCATTGGGCTTTCCTGACGGGCGACTACCACCATTTGATCCCCGGAAGGGACTACCAAATGACAGGACTGCCCCAATTCAATACTCAACTCTTTCATAAAGGGCAGAGCTATCTCCAACAAATTTTTCACGCTGCCCTGAGCGATGCCCAAGGTGAACAATTTGTTGGTGAGAGCATAACCATCCGCCACCTGGGAAATATAACCACGATACTCCAGTGCCAGAATCATTCGAAACAGTTCGCTTACTGACCTCCCCAACATGGTAGCGATTTGCGAACTGGTCATGGGTTCCGGATGCCGGGATAAAAGTTCGAGAATATCCAACCCCTTTTCCAATGCGGGAGCCCTGTATTTAGGCTCAAGTTCATCTGCATCTTCCTGAAGGTCTTTTGATTGTTTTGCCATTGCCTGATGTCTTCTGTTGTTATGAAATACTGTAAAAAGTTGCCGCATTTTTACTGAAAATAGAACTTATATCATCTTCTGACAGATCACCCAAAGACTGACGGACAAACTCCAGCCAGTTGGAATAATCCATACTCACCCTACCTTTTGCTAACTTGATAACCGGCCAATCACTGCCCCAAATCAATCTCTGTGAACCAAAAATGGATAACAGAAAACGAATGTAACCAGAAATGGACACTGGCGACTGCTGTGGCCTGGCCTCGGTCACCAGGCCGGAAATTTTACAATAAACATTTGTAAAGCCCGCCAGATTTATCATGCCTTTACACCAATCATCCGGTAATTGATCGCTTATCACGGGTTTTGCTGCGTGATCAATCACTATGGGTAAATCCGGATGGCGTTTTGCCAGTTCAGCCATATGTAACAAATGCCGGGGATTGATCAAAGCATCAAAAGAAAGATTATGGTGTTTCATAGCATCAAACACTTTATCCAACCCCGGTTGCAATATCCAATCATCTTCAGGTAATGACTGAAGCATTGGCCTCAATCCTTTGAATTTGCTGTATTTTTTTAAATTAAAAATACGTTCGGGAGCAACTGGCGATAGCATATCCACCCAACCCACTACCGCTTTTACAAAAGAAGAATTTTCTGCCAAATCGAGAAGGTAATCTGTGTCCCTGTCATCTTCCTGACTCTGTACCAATACGCCCGATGTAACACCGGCCGAACCAGCAATGGACTCCATCATCTTCAGATCAAAATCCCGATAGATAGGTACCAAATCAGATGTCGGCCACACGCACCCGTTGTAGCCAATTCTCCATAAGTGAAAGTGAGCGTCTATCACAATTTGCTCTCGGCACGCGCATAGAGTGCTATGACAAGGAAGCAAACCAGAGGAACAATCACTGCAATATGAATAGAGGTCAAATCAGATACAAGCCCCATTAATGCCGTCAATACTGCCCCACCGATAATGGCCATCACCAACAAGGAAGATCCAGCCTTGGCCTGAGCACCCAGGTTGCGCAAAGCCAGGGCAAAAATAGTGGGGAACATCAGGGACATAAAAAATCCGGTTGCTGTTAATGCCAAAAGACCGGAATGGCTGGGCACCACTATGGCATAGCCACAGAGAATCATATTGATAACAGCATAAATACACATTAAACGGGAGGCACTGAAGCGTGTCATCAAGGCGGTAGATACAAAACGTCCCAACATAAAAATGATCAATGCGGCCATCAGATAATCCGCCAGGGTTTTTTCACCTGTACCGGGAACTGCTTCCTGACCATAACGAATCAAGTAACTCCATATGCACACCTGGGCTCCCACATAAAAAAACTGTGCTGCGACACCAAACATAAAGCGGCGGTTGCCTAACAAATTTTTGTAGTCTACCCAGCTGCCAGCCCCTTCATCCTTTGCAGCCTGAGTCGCTATAGCGGGAAATTTCACCCAAAGTATCAACAATGCCCAAACCAACACCACTAATCCCAACACCAGATAGGGGCCCTGCACCGCATGGGATTCTGTCTGATAAAAATGTTCCAACTGATCCGCTGTCATAACGGCCAATTCCCCTGCTGTGGGCTCATGACCGGAAAGAATAAATTCACGACCGATTAAAATTCCGGCAATACAACCAAAAGGATTGAACGATTGGGCAAAGTTCAAACGTCTTGCTGCAGTTGAAGGATCGCCCATAGCGACAATTAAAGGATTGGCAGAGGTTTCCAGAAATGCCAAACCACTGGCGATCACAAACAGTGCCCCCAGAAAAAGTACATACTCGCGCTCCGAAGCTGCCGGATAAAACAAAAAAGCACCTAATGAATAAAGTAATAAACCAAAAATAACCGCCGCCTTGTAACCGAATCTTTTCATCCAAAGTGCAGCAGGTATGGAAAATACAAAATAACCCGTGTAAAAAGCCGACTGAACCAATCCGGCTTTAAAATCTGACAAGGTGAAGACTTTTTTGAATTGGGTAATCAGGATATCGTTCAGGCTATTCGCCATACCCCACAAAAAGAAAAGACTAATCACCAGGATTATGGGTAACAGCAGTAGAAATCGATTGTTGTTATTGTTCATTTTGTCTCCGGAGGTTTATTGCTCTTTATTATTTATATATAAAACACAGTTTATAAGTGAAAGATATTAACATGTTTTCACCTATCCCTTTCAATCAATAACCAACTGATTTTCTTATGATACTTGCCAACATTGATGATTACCGACAGCTGGCTCGCAAACGCCTCCCACATTTTTTATTTGAATATATTGATGGTGGTGCGTTTAGCGAAACGACTCTACGAAATAACGAATCCGATTTGCAAACCATTTCATTACGCCAACGGGTTCTGCGTGATATTTCCAACATCAACACCGAAACCAACCTGTTCGGGCAAACCTTTTCCATGCCATTAGGATTATCCCCCGTCGGCATTGCAGGTTTGAATGCCAGACGTGGTGAAGTTCAGGCAGCCCAGGCAGCAGAAGAAGCCGGAATTCCATTTTGTCTTTCTACCGTATCGGCCTGCTCAGTCGAAGAAGTCCGGGCTGGTGTTAAAAACCCTTTCTGGTTCCAGCTCTACATGATTCGTGATAGGGGATTTGTCCGCGAAATGCTGGCTCGTGCCAAAGCCACAGGCTGCAATACCCTGCTCTTCACCGTCGATATGCCGATACCCGCAACCCGATACAGGGATATGCGATCTGGCCTTTCCAGTGGCAGCATGTGGCAACGCAAACTAACCCGCGTCAAACAAGTATTAACCCGACCCCATTGGGCATGGGATGTAGGCTTGAATGGAAAACCTCACAACCT
>CAMLML010000107.1 GCA_946481095.1 uncultured Cellvibrio sp. | reverse complement strand
TCATTTAGTGTAACTCAAAAGCGCAACACAAAAACTGCCGCTGAACTTAACGTTATATGTAAAAAGCACTCAGTGGTGCATGTAAGAAAGTCTTCTTTTTGGTTGTTTTGTTGCTAAACGTATTTCATAGAAAGTTATTCGTAATCTGTTTTTAAGGTTTGCATTCATTTTCTGGCAGTTAGTTGGTTTTGAAAACAAGTCTTTCTTTCCGGGCTTGCAACGCACTTTGTAGAAACGGTCGCACTTGGTTGGTTTCAATCAATTTGAAAGTTTGGCTTCTTGCGTGTTGTGTTGACTCATTGTAAATTCGCGGTTAATTTAAGTTTAGTTTTTCTTGCGGCCATCGTATTCGTGCAAGTCGCAATTTAAAAAATAATTGGCAAGGTTGGTTCGTTGTTTTGGTTGTTTGTGCTTTTGCAAGTTATAACAAGGCAATCAAGCATCGTTCCGCTTCGCTCCACTGGACCGCCTACGGCGGCCGCTTATTGCAACGTTATAGAGTGCAAAAGCATTCTGTCCTTCGTAAGAAATTAGTTTGCTTGGAAAGTCTGTTACTTAAACGCATTTCATAGAAAGTAATTTTTAAGTTGTAATCTTCATACACTAGCTGAACTTTGCAATTCCAGATTGCTATTGAAGTAACAACTTACTCTGTAGTGAAAAATCTCGCTCGGAAAGTTAACGTAAAGTCTGGCATTTGTATTTTTGCATATTGCTGTTTTTGCAGCGGTGTAGTAAGTTCGCGTTTAATTTGAAATAGTGAAGTTGAATTGTAGTTTTTAAAGTGTTTGTTCTTGCTGTGTTATAACAAGGCCATCAAACATCGTTCGCTTCGCTCTCTGGATGCCTTACGGCACCGTTTATAGCAACGTTATATGTAAAAGCATTTTTGTAAGTTCGCTGTAATAAAATATTTTATTCAGAAAATTTGTTGCTAAACGCATTTCATAGAAAGTAAATCGCAAGCCCTATTCTCCTTGCATTTCTGGCTTTGAAAAATCTGTAGGCCAATCGAAAGAAACTTACGCTGTAGCGAAAGTCTTAGTCGGAAAGTAAAAATTAACAATCAAAATAGGCGTTCTTTATTGTTGCCGTTTTTGTAGCGCTGTAGTAAGTTTGCAATTAATTTGAAATGGCGAAGTTGGTTTTTTAAAGGTGTTTTTCTTGTCGTGTTATAACAAGGTATTCCAGCACCGTTACGCTTCGCTCCACTGGACGCCTAACGGCGCCGCTGAATACAACGTTATATGTAAAAGCATTTTTGTAAGTTCGCTGTAATAAAATATTTTATTCGGAAAATTTGTTGCTAAACGCATTTCATATAAAGTAAATCGCAAGCCCTATTCTCCTTGCATGTCCTGGCTTTGAAAAATCTGTAGGCCAATTGAAATAAACTTACGCTGTAGCGACAGTCTTAATCGGAAAGTAAAAATTAACAATCAAAATTGGCGTTCTTTATTGTTGCCGTTTTTACAGCGCTGTAGTAAGTTTGCAATTAATTTGAAATGGCGAAGTTGGTTTTTTTAAGGTGTTTTTCTTGTCGTGTTATAACAAAGCCATCAAACACCGTTCGCTTCGCTCTCTGGATGCCGTTCCGGCACCGTTTATGGCAACGTTAAATTTAAAGGTCAGAATGTGATAGGAAATAAGGAAGTAATGGCAATAGAAGTCGGGGATAAAGTTGAAAATTCCTCTGATCTATTTCTATTTGAAATCTGGTTTCTTGGTAGGCACGTTACATGTGTAGATAATATTGCCTATCTAAAAGCTGTAATAGTGCAAGCGGAAGATGACCTTATAGAAAATAGAAATCTCTATAAACATTCTGCCTATTTTTCAAACATGACGCCTGTAGAAGCGCATAATTTCATTCTAAGTACTCGAGATCCAGAATCACCAAATTGGGATATCGAGGATGACACAATTTATTTAAACCACCGGGTGCTCGATTGGGGGCCAAATACGGACAACGTTTCTTGTTTTTTAATTCCTATTAAAGAAGTAATTTATGCAACCTTAGAGTTCTGGCAATCCGAATCTAAGAATAGAGAAATAACGTGCAGACCAATAGAAATAGGTCAATTCAATAGTGTTATAAAAGAATTTATCAGTCATGTCGCGAATCGAATTTAACAAGGTGGTCAACCCTCGTTCCGCTTCGCTTCACTGGACAGCCTAACGGCTGCCGGTTACCACAACGTTATATTCTCGAAAGGATAAAGAAGTACAACAATGAAAAATGATATAAAACTCCAAACAGGTCGCTCGATATATCTTAGAGAACTTCGCCAGTATGAAGTTTACGAAGGCCTTTTGAATGGTCTACCAACGAGAGAACTGAACGAAAAGTTTATGGCGCGTCTTTTGGAAGAGGAGGCATCTCCAACTTACCAGTCAGCGCCCTACATCATCACTCCCATTGAACGAAAAATAGAAATGCCAGAAGGCGAGACATATCCTTTCGGCACTCCGGCTGCGCTACCTTCAGTTGTTTGCATTTGCCGTTTTGAATCACTTTTTCCCAGAGCATCTGAACAAGGAGACGCATCTGGGATGGTTGTCATCTGGTTCCAAGAGGACTTCCATTACCCTCCTGAACAAGACATAGTTATACAAATTCTAAATATTGACTGGGAGTCGCTTGCTGGTGACTTTGAATATTGACTTAAGCACTTACAATTAACTCAAATAAGGCATTTAAATTTTCATTAAAATTTTTAAAAGCAAAAAGCATCCAATTGGGTGTTATAACAAAGCAATGTTGCGGATGCCATTTTTGTTGCGTTTTTGCATTCTCGGTGCTCATTATGTATAACACAAAAGCGCAACAAAAAAGTCACCGCAAATAGCAACGTTATAAAAGAGGAATTAACCTTGATAAATTATGTGGGGGTAACGAATTTATGGATTGTGGTAATCTTCCTTGTTTTCTACATGTTCCTATCAATAAATCTTCTGATGTTTCTATTGGAGCGAAAGATATCTTGGCGCGACCCTTCAAAAGCAATTGCGCAAATATCTCAAATGTTAAGTGCGAATGAAAATCCTAAAGAATATAAACAGGCAAGGTTTTATCTATTTGGAACAATAGCAATGCTTTTCGCAGGGCTTTTTTCTATACCTTACCTTTAAATACTGGGGTGCTTAGTCGCCTTTTTGAAGCGCTTGTTGGGTTGGTGAAAGCACTCTACACTTTCGGGTGTTTAGGTTTTTACCGTAATTCTAAAAGCAAAAGCATTTAGTTTGGTGTTATAACAAAGCAATGTTGCGGATGCCATTTTTGTTGCGCTTTTGCATTCGCGGTGCTCATTATGTGTAACACAAAAGCGCAACAAAAAAGTCACCGCAAATCTTAACGTTAAATTATGAAAAATATTGCAATAATTATTTTGATCTTATGCATTGCTGGCTGCGCCACCAAAAAAGAAATGGTTGCGCAGCACGCTCCTATTCTCCCTTCACTAGAATTTCCACTCGAGAGTGGGAAGACCTTGAAAGTTATATACTCCGGAATGCCGAAAGAAATCGCAACGCAATTCTTGCAGTCTGTATATAACCAAAGAAATCGATTTATCGAATATTGGAATGCTGCTGAAAAATCAGAAAGCTCAGTATCAATTTGGCAAGGCTGCAATGAAAAAACATGCACTTATGGCTTTAGTGTTTTTGTACCATGTGACGGAAACAAAGATGTATCATTTGCAGCTGAAGGAATCTATCCAAACATGAGGTTTTCGTATATGAGTCATGATCAAGGTTTTTTTGAATGCTGTTTTCCAGGCATGAAAATTAAGCAGCCTTGGTGGAAAAGAATTTTCAATTAAATTTCACAAATCATTTAATTTTTGTAGTACTGAAGTTTGTTTTAACAAGGCGGTGAACCATCGTTCCGCTACGCTCCACTGGACAGACTAACGGCTGCCGGTTACCACAACGTTAGAAAATCATGGGTCAAATAATGAAAGCGCTTAAATTAATGTCTTTTACCTTTTTCGCTTTAACAGCAAGTCCAGTATTCGCTGAATCATTACCTGCAATTGAGATTATTCAGAGGTTAGTGAGTGGCCAGTCTGTAGATATTGATCAACATGAAAAAATTGGATACACAATAAAACCCCTTAGTCGAGCAGAAGTTATAATTTTACAGGAGCTTTCTGAGAGTCAATTGCCAGTTGCGAGTCTTCGCAATGTATATTCGTCTTTACTCAGTCCGGGATCTATCTACACATTAGGTAATTGTTCAAAGTATATTTTAAAATGGCATAATGAAGGTGTTTATCCTTTAAATGTTGTCAATAATTGAATCTAACAATTCAATCTTGCGGACACATAAATGCGCCGCAAATCTTAGCGTTAAACATCAATGGAGAAAGTATGAAATTTAGAGCTTTAGTTTTTATCGTAATCGGATTTGTCTCATTATCTACGAATGCAGACACAACAGCAAAAATTGAAAAAATACTAATGTATGAAGGTGGGAACCTCATTTACATTTATCCTGTCGGCGGCGTTCAAAATAAACCAGCATGTCATGGCTCTAACGGTGATTATCTTTCTTATAGTATGGCTAGACCTATGGCGAAAGAATATCTAAGCATGCTAATGCTTGCGTTTGCTGCACAAAAAACAGTTGAGTTCCGCACTGAAGGTGCGTGCGTTGATCAGTCTGTTTCAGACACTATTAGATACTTTACTGTTTTAAATCAGTAAAGTTGGCTGTTGCAAACACAATGCTTTTTAGTAACCCATACCAAGGTTTTGCAAAAATCAAAGCGGTTTAACAAGGTGGTCAACCTTCATTCCGCTTCGCTCCACTGGACAGCCTAACGGCTGCCGGTTACCACAACGTTATAAATTGAGAAATTTGTGCGTGAATTAAAAATTATCCTTTGGTGCATTTCTCTTCTCGTTGCATACCTAGGTATCGCAGCCGTAGGGTACTGGGAAGTGAAATATTGGCTTTCACTCAGCAATGGAAAGGGCGAGTGGGAATTCCGAGAAGGTGGAGCAATTACTATGCTGTACACCGCTCCATTTTTGTTGCCATTAGCTATATGTTCATTTATAAAATTCAAGAAACTCTCAAAGGGTGTAATATTTATAAATCTAGCCCCACTAGTTTTTATGCTTTCGGTTTATCTTTTGTGGCTTATATAGTTTAATAAATCGTATTATGCGTTCTTAAATCTAAAATTAAAAAGCAAAATATTTAGTTGGGTGCTATAACAAAGCAATGTTGCGGATGCCATTTTTGTTGCGCTTTTGCATTCGCGGTGCTCATTGTGTGTAACACAAACGCGCAACAAAAAACTGCCGCTGAACTTAACGTTGAAGCTGTAGAAAAACCTTCGGGTCATTTTATTTTTAGTTATAATGCGTTCCTATTTGAAAAGTAGCAATTTCGTTTGGTTGAACTGAGTTAAAATTTAAATAGCAGCGCGAAAAATGATTGTCATTTAAACAATTAATTTAAATTAAAATTGGCGGTAGGTTTTTCTACAGCCTCGTTATGTGTAATTGAATATGAAGAAATATTTGCTATTTTTAATCATCATTTTTTTAACATCTTGTTATGGCGATGCAATTCGTATCGACTTAGTGTCAAATGGTCTACAGTTTTACGCTATTGCTAACAAATATGAAGGCGAAGTGGAAGGTGGCCACAAGATCACAGGAAAATTGAAAATTATTAACAGCAGTGAAAGTGCAGTATCATATTCGAATAAAGATCTTTACTTAGTTATTCGTGGTGAAGGTGAAAGTCGAACTTATGTGAACTCTATAGCTTCCACTGCGATTGACTTCACGGCTGTAAATATTGAAAAAGGTAACTCCTTTGAACAGAATGTTTATTGGGTATTGCCTCCCGTAAAATCATTAAAAGCAGAAAAGTTATTTTTAGAATGGCGAAGCAACTAACCATACATAACAATGTGGTCAACCATCGTTCGCTTCGCTCTCTGGACAGCCTAACGGCTGCCGGTTACCACAACGTTAGCCATTACATGGAGCAAGAATGGACTTCGAGACAAAGTTTTATAATCGCATTTCCATTTTGCTTAAAGAGCAAAATTCAAATTTGGAACGGGAACTGCAAACCGTTTTAAGAAATGCTAGCGCTAAGCACGAACTTGGCGGTGGGAATACTGTAAGAAGAATTATGGAATGCTGTGCTGAGCAGTTAAAGCAAAGCATAGATTTGCTGGTTGATACTGCTGTTGAAATGGTCGAGTTGAGTCAGAAAAACGTATCGGCTGAGAAACTATGGGAAATTGTTCATCCTCACATCTCCAGCCAGCTGGAACTAATAAATGCAGCAAAATTAAAAGCAATGAAAACCAATCAGCCTCGTGATCTATCGGAACGGGTAATCGAAGCATCCTCTATCACAGAAAAAGCTAATCTTTTCCAAAGCGAAGCAAAATTTAAAATAGAGAAAGAACTTTTCATCTTAAAAGAAAAAAGAGGTAAAACGTTAAGAGATCGAGTAATGAATAGGCTAAATAACAGCTGGCTCTATCTCATACTCCTTGTCATTTTTGCTGTTTTGGGGTGGTTATATAAGGGCTAACAAAGTTATCAAACGGATGGTGAACCTCCCCCGATTTAGTGGACACTTTTGCCATTCCGCTTCGCTCCATTTTACGGAAAAAGCGCAACTTAAAAACATCCGTTTATCGCATTAGCTAAAAAGAATTTCGGGAGCAATATGAAAGCAATTTTGGCCTACACAATAATATTTATACTTTCCGTTTTTGCTATCGCTATTAGTGTATAAGGATAATGAACCTCTATCCACAGGCTACGTAACGACAGTAAGTTTTTCTTTTCGAAAAACTTACTGTCAACTTTCTTCGTAGACCTATTAATCAATTTCCTCCATCAGTTTTTCGTCCAGTAATGATCGGAGCTGTTCGATACTCAGCTCTTGTTCATTGGCAGGATCGTTTGTCTTCATCGTCTCAGTGGTGATCGATTTGCCTTCTACTTCTTTTGTAACTTGCGAAGCAGGATCTACTGTTTTCGATTCACCCGGCTCCACCAGAGTTCGCAAATGTTCAGCCAGTGAAGAAACAGTTGTGTAATTAAACAAAAGTGTTGTGGATAATTTGACCCCCAATGCTTTGGATAATTTGTTACGCAACTCTACTGACATCAAGGAATCAATACCCATATTTTTGAAAGGTTCCTGCTCATCGAGCACTGCATCAGACTTGAGTCTGAGCAAGGTTTTCAATTGCTCTTTCAATAAAGCTTTTGTATCTATCGCCGATTTTTCACTTACTTCAGGTTTTTCATTTACTTGCTGAACAATCTGATGTGGTTTTTGATTACCAGTCTCTATTGTCAGGTATTCTGCTAACAAATGAATATTGGAATAGTTATACAAAAGTGTTGATGAAAGTTTGATACCCAGTGCCTTTGACAAAATATTTCGCAACTCCACCGACATTAAAGAATCAATGCCCATTTCTTTAAACGAAGTGTGATCATTAATCGCAGAAGCAGAATCCAGTCGCAACACTTTGCGAACACTGTTAATGACTAATGCATGGACATCATTGTGTTGATTTGCGAATGCTTGCACAACAGAAGATTGTGTAGCTGCTGGTGATGGAGTGACCTGCCCTTCAAGACTTATTAATACCGATGGCAAACGCTCGTATTGTCTGTTCCACACCGACCAATCTGCAGGCAATACCGCAACATTCGTCGATGTAGTTGCAGATAGTTTTTCAAAAATAGCCAAAGCAATTTCATTTGGTAATGCTTGCATGCCGTTCTCTCGCCAATAATCCTGCGCAGCTTCATTGAGGCGGGTCAACATACCTACCTCTTCCCATGCACACCAATTAATCGATTGCGCACACAATCCCAAACTTTTTCGATAGCTAACAAGATTATCAATAAATTTGTTCCCCGCTGCATAACTCGCTGCACCTGCCGCACCAACCAATGATGTCATTGATGAAAAACAGGCGAAAAAATCCAGATTCAAATATTGAGTGGCTTGATGCAAATTCCAGGTACCGGATACCTTGGCCGCCAATACAGACTTAACATCATCCTGTGTTTCATTGGCAATCAATGCATTTTTCATTATCCCTGCTGTGTGCAAAATACCATTTAACCGGATGTCCTTATCTGCAATTTTTTGTATGATATTTTCAACATCCTGCAATTTGGCAACATCGCCAGAGAAGTACTCAATGTGTTTACCATTTTTTGCCAGCGTTTGAATTTTATTTTCGATTTCAGCATTTAATGGATTTCGCCCCATCAGAAAAATATGCTTAACCGAAGTACTGGCGAGCCATTGCGCACAAGCCCAGCCAATGCCACCCATACCACCTGTGATTAAAATTGCCGAAGCATTGTTGATCTCTTTTTTTGTGGATGCTGATTTTTCATCTTCCAATGAAACAACCAATTTTCCTTTATGCAAACCCTGTTGCATCATGCGGAACGCATTTTTGACTTGTTTTGCCTGGAATAGTTGAAATGGAATGCCTGTGAAACTTCTGGATTTCCACAAAGGTGCCATTTCATTAAACATACCGGTGATTTGTTCAGGGTGGTCGCGGCTGATTTCAAACAAGGTGAATGGATAATAGCTGAAAGGTTTACCAAAACTTTTTACTTGTTCTGTTGTTAATATTTCACGCTCGCCAATTTCCACAAAACGTCCGTTTGGCTTTAACACATCCACATTTTTTGCAATGTATTCACCAATGAAAGAATTGAGAATGAGATCAACTCCTTCTCCACTTGTCTCTTTCAACATTTGATCTGAAAATTCCAAAGTACGGGAATTATAAATGTGTTTTACACCCAAACTTTTTAGCAAAGGCCATTTGGCATGGCTGGCGGTTGCATAGACTTCTGCACCGATAATATTAGCCAGATTAATTGCTGCAATACCAACACCACCTGCAGCAGCATGGATCAATACCTTGTCGCCTTTTTTCATTTTACCCAGTGTAACCAGTGCGTAGTAGGCTGTTAAAAAAGCGGTTGGTATAGTGGCAGTTTCGTGAATACTGAAATTATCCGGTTTATGTGCAATACATTGATAATGGACCTTAACCCGTTTAGCCAGACAGCCCGCTGCAAATCCCATTACCCAGTCACCGATTTGATAACCTTTAACTGATTTACCCATGCGGGAAATTCGCCCTACGGCGTCCAGACCAAAACGACATTCATCATTTGCTTTGCCATTAACAATCGAAGTATCAATTAAATCCAGTGCAGTAACTACATCATAAAAATTCAACGCAGCTGCTGACATTTCAATTTCAACTTCATCATCGCTCAATGTTTCCTCAGTAACTGTTTTATAGTAAAGATTGTCTATAGCGCCTTGCTCATCAATTGCCAGTTTGAAATCCTGTTTGAAATCTATTTTCAGGTCAGTCTCAGATACAGGAGTGTCAGCATTCTGTTTTTGCAAACGATTGATCCATATTTTTCCATCGCGAATCGCAAATTGATCCTCTTCTGGATAAGCATCAGCCAATACAGCTTGTAACACTTCACCATTTTCAAGAGGAAACACAGGATCAAGGTCAATATTGGCAAAACGAATATCGGGTCTTTCCAATAAAATGCTGCGGCCCGCACCCCAAAGTGCAGAGCTTGTTAAATCCAGATAGGGTTCTGATTGATCAACAACAACGCTGCCTTTGGTAATGGCAAATAAATTGACCGCACTGTCCATCACTGGAATGGCGTTCAGAATTTCTGTTAATTCGAAATATCGGGATTCTACCGCTTGACTGATTAACTGATTATTGGATTGATCCAGTCGATCAAAATCAGCTGCCAAATACACAACACCTGTTTTTTTCGTTGCGGATTGAACAAGATCATGAATGGATGCAATTTCTGATCTATCAAGTAGTTGTGATGTACCATCAGCATCTTTGATAATTTGCATCAGGACTTCAGCAATCTTGTGGCTATTGGCAGAATCATTCCTTACAAGTACCCAATGGGTTTTCTGTAAGTTTTTTAATTTATTCACCGGTGTTTGATGCCATTGATTAACATAAAGCCAATCAGTAATTTTCTGCATGTCGATATTAGCTTTTATCGGTTCAACTTTTTGTGTAACTGCGATTTCAGGATTCAATAATTGCCGCTGAACAGCCTTCATGGTATAGCCTTTAACATAAGCCAAACATTGGCCTTGCAGGTTGTAAATTTCCATATCAGCCTTCACTGAAAAATCTGTTTTTTCAGTTAATGTTGCTTTCACCAATACCGTTTTTTCTGCAGCCTGCAACATGTTTACCTGATCTTTGCCGATGGTAATAAAAATAGAATCCGGATTACTTTTATCAAGCAAGGTCAATATGCTATGGCAACAGGAATCCAAATGTGCAGGATGGAAAATATATTGGTCAAATTCCATCACAATTGAGTCAGGTAATTCCACCAATGCAAGGCAGGTTTTTTGATCCGGATGGAAAATGTGTGTTACACCCTGATGTGCAGGCCCGAACAAATAACCATATTCATTGAGACCTTGGTAAAACATTTCCGGGACAGGATTAGCCTTTAATGATGACACAGAAGACATATCTGAAAATACAGGAACGGCTTCATGGCTTCTATTGATTTTTGCGGAACAATGCAAGGTCCATTCGCAATTCACATCTGCAAGTAATTTGCTTTCAGTTGCACTCAACAATTCTACCTGACTGAAATCCGGGCCAGATAAAACCACTTGGGTATAAACAACGTCATCTTCTGGCAAATATAAACCCGCGTGATAAATAACCTCCTCAAGCCTGGTGTTCGCTGCCAGGCCTGCAGATTTTATTGCCGCATGAATTGTTTCCAGATAAGCGGTTGCTGGCACCACCACTTTTTTAAGGAATCCATGATCAAGCAGAAATTTAACCTGACCGGGCTTGATGGATTGTTGAAAAATAATGGACGATGATTGCGGTACAAAAATCCGGTTACCCAACAATGGATGGCTAGCAGAAACAACAGCAATTGATTTTTGTTGATTTGCTACCGGTGCATCCAGTTTGTATTGATCCCGCTCAAAATCCATAATGGGCACAGGAATACAATGAAAATCTTGTCCTTGATAAAACAAATTCCAATTAATGTCATAAGTTTCATTTACGAAAAAGCCAACCAACTGATTGATAAAACTATCCATGGCCAGTGACAACACCGGCAAATGTATTTCCTTATGCAAGGGTGATGCTAAAGAAGTAGTTGCAGCATTGATCATTAAAAGAGAAGATTTTGAACCAAAATTGTTTTGCAACACACCGGTTGTAACAGGTGCAGTTAAAATTCTGTACCAGTCATCAAAATTCCTTTCCTTGAATTCATATTGCCCATTAACTTGATAGGCTGTTTTGGCCGAATTTTTTGTTTTGGTTTGTATTGAAAAATGTTTACCCTTAACAAACATCGCACAAAACGCGACAGCATTTTCCAATGTTATTTCTTCAGCATAACAAGCAGCCGCCAGCGCAGCGATAGAGTCAACACTCAAATAACCTATTCGTCCGATAACATCACCTACCCACTTGATCCATGCGTAGTAATGGCAAAATATTTCCGGATACTGCTGGAATTCGGCGAGATAGGCCATTTCTTCCTGATTTGATTCAGATATCGATATCCCATGTTCACGAAACAGTAACTCGCATTTATCAAATATTTTTTTGTAATAGGTGTTATGTTGTT
>CAMLML010000106.1 GCA_946481095.1 uncultured Cellvibrio sp. | reverse complement strand
GTAAGGTCCCGAATAAGCCAGGTTATATTGGTTAAACAATTCGTAAAAATCATTTTGGCTAATCGAACTGGTCAACTGTTTTTCATTCAACCGCGACCAATCAATACTGATGGATGCATTGCTGTGATGTAACTCACCAACACCATGAACGCGAGGACGATCTCCATCAGTCCATATTTTATATCGACAATCTTCCTGATGCCGCTCAATGGTGGTAAATACATCGACAGGTGAATCAACAAATATTGGAGATTGCCAACGCACATTGGATAATTGATTTTTTGATTTAAGATCAAAGGAATCCAGGGCTTCCTTCAACATCACAATATAAGCAGCACCCGGTAATAATTCACGACCATCAAATTGATGATTAAATACCACTTCATGCTCCATGGTAAATCTGGATTTAAATGTCAGCCCATTTTGGGTGCTTCTTTCAAAATCCACCGACTCCAACAACAATTGATTGGTTAATAGACGTGAATAACCCGTTTCTTCTGTCACTGCTATTTTTTCAAAAGACAGTGAATTTCCTTTATACCAATAGGATTTTTTGTCAAAACAATAAGTAGGCAATGGAATTTTACAACCATCGATATGGTTGAATATTTTTGCAAAATTGACGTTACCACCCTCTGCCCAATAGCTGGCAAGAATATTTAATTTTTCGATATCAATCATGGACGAATCGATTTCATCATAAATCCCTTCTTCCATCATCTCCATTTCAGCAAAACCACGATAGATTCCTGTTACTGATTGATCACCTGCAATCGCAGCCTTTAATTTACTGAGCAGGTCATCAAGAGATCTGGTGATAATCGCAATACGCGACTGGAATATTGTTTTTCCTGTCTGCAAGGTTTTAACAATGCTGGCAAAATCATGGGTATTGGCGAAAAGTGATTGTCCTGTTTTTATATCGTCCAGGAAATCAATCAGCTTTTGCAGATACTGAATCAGCGAATCTTCATTGCGCGCTGATATAGGTACAACAACAGGATAATCAATCGATGAATTGATTAAAGGTTTATTTGATGTGCCTGCTTCCACCAATAAAAATGCATTACTGCCACCAGCACCAAATGAACTGATACCCGCCACCAGGCGATTATTTTCAGGCTGCCAGGCATCAAGCTGTGTATTAACCCTGAATGAAGAATTTGCAAAATCCAGATTGGGATTTAATGTTTCTGCATGCAATGAAGGAAATAATTTTTTCGTTTTCATTTGCAACAAAACTTTGGTTAACCCTGCAATTCCTGAAGCGGCTTCCAGATGCCCGATGTTGGATTTGACAGAACCCAATGCACAGCTTACAGGTGCCTCTATTCCATCAAAGGCCTTTTTCAGCCCTTGCAACTCAATGGGATCACCTAAAGGTGTACCGGTACCATGAGCTTCTATATAGGAAATATCGGCAGGATTAATACTTGACTGATCAATTGCTTCGCGAATTAATGCAGCCTGCGCTTGTGGATTGGGAACATTGTATCCGTTACTTTTTCCACCGTGATTAATTGAACTGGCATTGATCACACCGTAGATATGGTCTTTATCTGCCAGTGCTTTTGATAAAGGTTTTAACAATACACTGCCCACACCTTCACCTGGAACATAGCCATCACCACCTTCACCAAAACTGCGACAACGCCCGTCTGTTGATAAAAATTGTGAGCCTGATAATTGCAAATACTTGTAAGGGTGCAGAGTTAAATTAACTCCGCCTGCAATCGCCATTTCACATTGATTATTGCGTATGGCTTCACAAGCCAGATGAATTGCAGTCAATGACGACGAACACATGGTATCGATCGTCATACTGGGGCCGGTGAATCCAAACCAGTAGGAAACCCGATTGGCGACTGATGCGTAATTGGATTCCGGGTATTTTTTACTTTGTACAGGTTCAGTATCTATGCCACTAAAATGATAGTGACTCCACATAATGCCGGCAAACACACCTGTTCTGGAATTTGCCATTTGTGTTTTTGTATAGCCCGCATCTTCTATGCAATTCCAACTGGATTCCAAAAACAATCTTTCCTGTGGATCCATTGTGATTGCGTCAGTTGGTGACACATTAAAAAACAAAGGATCAAATTGATCGGCGTGTTCGATAAAACCACCCCATTGACTGTAGTTCTTACCTGTCGCATGGCGATTTTTGTTAAAATATTTTTTGTTATCCCAGCGCCATTCCGGAATTTCCTGAATGGAATCGCGACCAGCCAATAAATTTCGATAGAATTCCTGAATATTTTCTGCATCAGGATATCGACCCGCCAAACCAATAATCGCAACAGGTTCCCTGTTGTTAATGTGAACTGATTGTTTGCTGGACATCAGTGTTTGTCGGCGGTTATGTTTTATCGCATGGATTGACTTGCCTGGTAATGAATGCTGTGCAACAAATTGATCCACTTTTACATGCGGATTATGGTTTTTATCCTGATTGATTTTCTGTGCAATCACTGCGATATGCTGTTTCACAAAATAATCACTCAAAGCCTTCACATTTTGATACTCAAAAAATAAAGTCTTTGGCAATTCGCCGAATATCCCGGATAACTTCCTGGTAATATTCAAGGTCATGACTGAATCAATACCATAGGTGCCAAAGGATTCCGTCAAAACAATTTTATTAAGATCCCATTTGGTTTCAGCACTGATCAGCGATTTAATTTGGTTAACTACCCAGCTCCTGGCATCATCGGTATTTATTTCAGAAGCAATGGAATTATCCACATCGTGAATTGCAGTTGAAACTGCCTGATTAAGGTGATTATCCTGGAATAGATTGTTCAATATTTCGCTGTCGCCGTAGCTAACCGCAATTTGCGCTGTATCATGTTGAGCAAGGCAAAATTCCAGAGCTGCCAAACCGGTTTCATTAGGCAATGGCATCAACCCGGTTTCTTCACGAAGTTTTTGCAGATTATCTGCAGACAATTGCATACCACCTTGCGCCCAGTAGGGCCAATTGATGGCAAGTGTTTTGCCACTGCGTTCGCCTTTTGAAACCTGCTGGCTTCTATCATGCGCAAACAGGTCAAGGTAATTATTAGCCAATGCATAATCTGTTTGACCGGCATTACCAATAATCGATGCCAGCGAAGAAAAGACGACGAAAATATCCAGATCCAAATCAGCAGTAACTTCATCAATAATTCGTGTGCCGTAAATTTTTGGCGAAATGACTGCATCAAAATCAGCTTGTGTTTTATTAAAAATCCAGGAATCCCGTGTACAACCTGCACTGTGGATTACGCCATTAAGACAACCCAATCTTGCGAGGGATTTTTCAATAACAGATTGCATTTCGTCCCTGTTGGTGACATCTGCCGAAAAATAAACAGCTTCACTGCCCAGGTTTTTCAGCTCTTGCAACAACCGGGATACAGATTCGTTATGACCTGAACGACCAACAAGAATCAGATTGGCCTGGTATTCTTTCGCCAAATATTCAGCAACAATTTTGCCAATGCCCTGTGCACCACCGGTAATTAAATAACTGCCGCCAGTTTTTAAATGGCGAACTGGATTTTCTGAAGCAGTTACCGGGATATATTGCTGTACAAAAAACTGCTCGTTTCTATATCGACTCATCACGGAAACACCGTGGGTTTTCCTCCTTGAAGAATCCATATTGATAATGTTCAGCAGATTTTCATCACTGATATCTTTCGCATATTCAAGACTACTGCAAACAATTCGGGAATTTTCCTGTTGAAGCGACTTCAACATACCCGTCAAAGCTTTCACCGGATTAAAGGGATAGTCTTCTACCAGAAGAGTTAAATGCACGAAGCTAATAGAAGAATTATCCATCAAGCTGATTGACAATGATTTCACTGTTTTGAATATTTCTGACAATAAATGGTCATGATCATCAGCCGCAGTTGCAATCACTATTTGCAATTCAGGTTTTTCATTATTCCGGGTTAACTGATTTAAAATCCGTTTCCAGGAATTCACTTGTGAAAGATCTGCTTTTATGGACTGGGCATCAACCTGGATAAATTGTGTATCAGGAGCTAGATGCAAACCCTTGAATCCAACAGGTTGTTTTTTACCAAAATCAATATAAATTTTGTTGTAATCCACGACCGCTGAAGTAACCGGTAATGTTTTCCAATTTTCAACCCAATAAGCAACTTCCGGTTTTGCGCTTGTTTTTATGGGCAGTGCTTTATTAGCTATTGCAGCCACAACGAAATCATGGACAGCAACCAGACAATTTCCATTTTCATCACAAACATGAATGTCAAATACCAGATTACCTGTTTCTTCATCCTGATACTTTAATTGCCCGTATAGATCACTGGCGATGGATAAATCCTGTTCCGTATAAATTAAACGATTGCAAAATGAAGGAACGTATTGCGTTTGACTTTGGGGATCCAATTGTTCTATCAGTGCAAATAAACTTTGGAAAGCGGCATCAATCACCACAATATTGGATAAGTGGATATCACCCGACCTGCTGGTGTTGTTGATACTGGCTGCGAGTTCTTTTCCTTTTATTACGATAGATTCCAGTGATTTGAACACTCCGGAATACTGGAACCCCCTGATGCTTAATTTTTCATAAAAATGGGATGCGTCTGTTTTAGTCGCTGATGAGCTTCGTAAATTCGTTATAGCTGCTTTTTTGTTTTGCAGCTGAATGGAATTATTTTTTTCCAGAATCAATTCACCGGATGCATAAACCTGTTGCCAATTGTTATTGGCAACAATCTCACACACTACCTTGTCTGTAGAAGGTTCCAGTAAAATTGCTGTTTCTATTGGTTCTTTTACATAGAGTGGGTTTTGCCATTGCACATTTTCAAATCCTGAAACGTGATTGGCTCCTGCCAAATGAGCAGCAACCCTGGCAATTTCAAAATAAGCCGCGCCGGGTAACAGTGCTTTATCCAGAACACGATGATGCTTCAAATAAGCATCACTGGTTTTAAACGTTTTTGTATAAGCTTGTTGATCAAAAGTTGAAATATTTTGATCAATCAAAGAATGCAAACTTGCATGTGCGATAGCATTGGCAATCACTGCATCAGATCGACGATTAATCCAGAAGGACGATGTCTGGAAAGGTGCCACCGGCATTGGAATTCTGTAAGCCTGCGTACCCGATTGTAAAAGACTCCAGTCAATCACGGCACCCTGAACCCATAAGGCTGCTACTTTTGAAAATTCCCGGTGTTTAATCAAGCTATTGATATATTCACGACCCGTTTCGCCAGAAGGTAAAAATGAATTGTCTTTATTGGCACCTGAAGCATTTGCATTAAAAATTCCTGCTGCTGTCAAAGATGATTGATAAGTTTTTAATTGCTGGATCAAAATGTCATGGTTATCTGCAATCACAGCGAGGCGTTCAACTTCCATATCGCGCCCTGCCTGCAAGGTATAGGCAACATCATCCAGTGACACCTTTTCCTTTTCTGTTTCCAGGAAGCGAATAAAATGATTGATATAGCCGCGCAGTCTGGATTCATCTTTTGCTGAAAAAATAAAAATTCGTGTTTTTTTGGTGTGATCAATTTGTTTATTACGAAGCGGCGATTCTTCAATAATCAAATGACTATTGGAACCACCCGCACCAAATGAACTGATTGCTGCACAACGTTTTGTTCTTGGCAATCCTGTATTTCGCAAGCTGCCTGTCCAGCTGGCTAATTCTTTTTGCAAATAAAAAGGTGAGGACTCCAAATCAATATTGGGATTTACCTGATCACAATGCAGGCTTGGCACCAACAAATCGTGTTTCAATTGCAACAAAATTTTGGTGAGGCCTGAAACGCCTGCTGCGGATTCAAGATGGCCGATATTGGATTTCACCGATCCCAATGCACAATATTGTCGTTTGGGGGACTGTGCTGAATAAGCCTGTGAAAGCCCGGTAATCTCAATAGGATCACCCAATTCTGTGCCTGTACCATGGGCTTCAACATAGGAAATAGCTTCCGGATTTATTTTGGCTTTTTCCAATGATTTTTTAATTAATTCCGCTTGCTGTACCGGATTGGGGACTGTATAGCCATTGGTTTTTCCACCGTGATTAATATGCGACGCTTTAATCACACCATAAATATGATCTTTATCGGCAATTGCTTGCTCCAACGATTTCAACAACACAACACCCACACCTTCACCGGGAACATAGCCAGTGCCACCCGCACCAAAACTTCTGCAGCGACCATCTGAAGATGCAAAATTTCCCTGCGCCAAACGCAAATATTTATTGGGGTGTACAATTAAATTCACACCACCTGCCAAAGCGTAATCAATTTCACCGGATTTAATTGCTTCACATGCCATATGTATGGCAGTCAATGAAGAAGAACACATGGTATCCAGACCTACACTCGGCCCATGGAAATCAAAATAGTAAGACACACGATTGGCAACTGACGAAATCAGTGATTCGGGAACACTGCCTTGTGTTTCATACGCCGGATCAACACCCAGTAATTGGTATTGGCTCCACATGACACCCGCATAAACACCGACTTTACAATTGGATAAACTTTTTCCGGTATAACCTGCATCCGCAATAGCCTGCCAGGATGTTTGTAAAAACAATCGCTCCTGGGGATCAATCAAACTGGCTTCTTTGGGTGACACATTAAAAAATAACGCATCAAATTCATCGTGACCTTTTACAAAACCACCCCAGCGACTGTAAGTTTTTCCTGCTACACCGCGCTCCTCACTGAAATAAGCGCTGTGATCCCAACGCTCAAGCGGGATTTCTTCAATACAATCTTTTTTATCGACCAGATTTTTCCAAAACTCTTCCAGATTATCCGACTGTGGATAACGGCCACTGATACCTACTATGGCAATATCCGTATTTTTTCTCACATCTATTGACGGATAAGACTTTCTGAACCTGTCGGATACAAAATTAATATTATCAACCGACTTTTCTTCTATCGGACTTATGACGGGAGCAACATAGCTATTAGCATTTTCTACTTTTAAATTAATGCCCGTTACTTCAATCAATTGCAAAAAATAATTTTTGACAAAATACTCTGCCAGAGCCTCAATGTTCTGGTATTCATAAAATAATGTTTTGGATACTTTGCCAAATCCTTCTTCCAACTTCTTGTTCAACGACATATACACAACGGAATCCATACCGAAATGCTCAAAAGGCGCATCGGATTCCAGTTTTTCATAGGGGGTTTTCATTTCATCTGAAATTAACAGCTTGAAATAATGTTCGGTTTCTTTTTTTACTCTTTCACGTTGCTCATCTGTCAGGTCATTTAATAGTGCAATTTTTTGTTGTTTGTCTTCATGAATCCAGTTTTTTAATGCTTTGGCTGTTTTTTGTTGATCGCCATACATGTGCATTACAGATGATTCATCCAAATGTAGACAGACTTCTATACAACGTAATCCTTGACGAGCATCGATAGGCAACATGCCAAACAAATCATGCATACTCTTGCTGGTCACTTCGTCCAGCTGCATGCCGCCTTCAGACCAGAGGGGCCAGTTAATCGAGAGTGTTTTGCCTCTGGCATTTCCTGATGCCACAAGCGAATTACGATAAACTGCAAAGTCGTCCAGAAACCCGTTTGCATAAGCATAATCTGCCTGACCGGGGTTACCAAAAACAGCAGCAATTGAAGAGAAGAGGATAAAGAAATCCAATGGCTGATCATGAAATACGGTATCGAGATTCAGTGTTCCATTGATTTTCGGCAATATTACGTCGATGACGTCCTGATTTTGTTTATTAAAAATAAACGCGTCTTTTTTAACGCCAGCACAATGCAAAATTCCGTTTAATTTTCCATACCGGCTGATAATAGCCGCTTTTAGATTATGCAAATCCTGAAGACTATTAACATTGGCTTGAAGATATTGGACAGACCCTTTCTGTAACGGATTATTAAGTGTATTTAATGCCTGTTGTTGTTCAGCTGTCAGCGGCGACCTTCCAGTTAGCACCAGATGCAAATCATGTTGAGAGATGATTTCTTTTGCGAGTACAAAACCTATCCCTTTCAATCCACCCGTTAATAAGTAAACACCATCTTGTTTAAAGACAGGTATTGCAACGTCCGACTGTGGAATACTGGATTCCGTTATTTGCTCTATGTGATTCTTATATCGCATCTTGTCCTTATACATAACAAGATGAGGATTAAATTTTGCATTAAGTAACTCGTTAACCAGTTGCTGACTAAAAAATCCTTTGTTCTCAACTTCTGCAAACACTATATGTTTGCCAAGATATCCCGGATTTTCCAGAGCAAGCGTTTTATAAAAAGCAGTTGTTGATGCGCCACTCTGAATAGAAGCTTGTGATTTCGTTTCTGTTGAAATAAAACGAATATTGCTTACAAGCCTTGATTGCAACAGTTCCCTGATCATGCAGATCTGAAATTGTATTAACTGCGTTGATACTTGATTTTCGTTCTCACCGTCAATCAGCTTATCCCTGCAATCCAGCCAGGCAACATATTCCGGCTTTATATTTTTTACAGTCAACTCTTTCAATAACAGTTTTACATGATCCAATTCATTCAATGACAAGGCAATCGAATCTTCATTTACCTGAAAATTATCACTGGTTATTTTTATGGATGTAATGGAAAAGTACTGTTGCAGTAATGGCAAATCAATTGATCTCGAAAATGATTCAGCATTTCCTATCAACAACAGAGATGGTTTGTTTTTACCGGCAAGATTTTGGTTATAGACTACCGGATCAAGAGTATTTAAAGGTGCCGGCGTGAAGATATTACGGTAATACAGATAATCAGCGACATTGGCCATGGAATCCATGGTACGTTTGATCTGTACCAACTTGAGGCCAGATACTTTTAACAATATCAGCCCTTCTTCATTGGTGAGAGTAACATCAAAATATTCTGCATTATCCTGCCCGGACAAATTTTCACGATGAGTCACTACTGAATAACAACGCGGTGTCAGTGGATGGTAAATTTCCAAAGAGTCCATCGAGTGTGGCAAATAATGTTTATGCAGATTACCCAATCGCTGGTTAACCAGAATCAACACTGCTTGCATGGAAGCATCCACAATTCCAGGATGTAATGCATCAATATCCTTTTGATTGTCACGACCTTCGATACTGGCCAATGCACGGTTATTTTTAAAATTTAAATTCAGTATACGTTTGAAACTGGAACCATAGAGCATGCCTTTTTCCTGAAAAGAGTCATAACATTGTTTCTGACTCATAAACTCCGGCAATTCTTTCCTTAATAAATCGATATCGATTTTTTCTGATTCGCCCAAATCCAACGCGTGATAACTCAATCGGCCAGTGCAGTGAATAGTGCCTTTTACGCTGTTATTCAATGTTGAAAAAATCTGGAAATCAACCTGATCATCAACGGGATGTAAACTGATTTTTACCGTTTGCGGGCCATCAGATACTTCAATTGGATTGCGCCAGACAACATTTTCAATTCTGGTCACTTTATGCGGTATGTTACAAAGATTACCGGAAGATCTTGCCATTTCCAGATAAGCGACGCCTGGTAATATTTTTCGCAAGTTGATCATGTGATCTTTTAAATAAAACTCATCACCGGTAAACGTTTTTTTGTAGCATTGCACTTCCAACGTGGACTCATTCACATCCACCAAAGAGAAAGCTGATTCACTATTGTGTGATCCTGTGTTTACAGAATCGGCTTTTGCTTTTATCCAGTATTTTTCTTTTTCAAAAGGATAAGTCGGTAAACTGATGCTTCTTGCACCGGATGCCAGTATCGTTTGCCATTCTGCATCCTGACCTGCAACATAAAAATTCAATAAATTCTGTAAATTTCCCCGATATTCAGCTGGCTCCACGTTATTGGCTGAAACTATTTTTGCTAACAATTCACTAACAACACCTTTTATATCGGGTTTTGTTTTGGATGGAACCCAGGACTTGAGCTGGTTAATCAGATCCTGATAGCTGTTGACCACAAATCCTGTTCGATATTTGAAGTGACAACGTCCGCGCATCAATGTCAGTGATATATCCTTGACTTTCGCCTCCGGATTTTTTTCGACCCAACCACACAAATCAGCAATTTTTTGAACCAGTGCCGATTCTGTTTTGGCCGATAACAATATCAAATAACCTGATGGTTCTATCACATCCTGATTAATGGTAATTAACGGGGCCTCTTCCATCACCAAATGCGCATTGGTTCCACTGAAACCATAAGAACTGACTGCACTACGACGCGGAGATGCTGAAGGTTGCGGCCAATCAACCAACTGGTTGTTGATGTAAAACGGACTATTTTCATAATCCAGATGTTCATTAACTGTTTGGAAATTTAAATTGGCAGGAATTTTTTTATGCTTCATTGCCAACATAGCTTTCAGTACACCGGTTACACCTGCTGCTGAAAGTGTGTGACCAAAATTGGTTTTGGATGAACCAAGAGCACAAAAATGCGATTGATCTGTGTAATGGCGAAATGATTTGCTGAGCGCTTCGAATTCTATTGGGTCACCCAGTTTGGTGCCTGTGCCATGCGCTTCCATGTAGCCAATACTGGCCGGTGAAACATTTAATTTTTGATAAGCTTCCAATTGCAATTGCGTTTGTGCAAGCGAACTGGGTGCAGTAATACCATTGGTTTTACCATCCTGATTGGAAACACCTCCCAAAATCACGCCGTAAATTTGGTCACCATCGGCAATGGCTTTATCCAATCGTTTCAGCAAAATTACCGACATGCCTTCACCGGGAACAAAGCCATTGGCACTGTTATCAAATGCTTTGCTATTGCCATCTTCGCTGAGCATTTGCGCCTTGCTCATCATGATGTACAAATTGGGTGTGATGTAGAGATGTACTCCACCCGCCAATGCCAATTCAATATCACCTGCTTGTATCGCTTTAACGGCAAGTTCTACTGCAATTAGCGAAGATGAACAGGCAGTATCAATCGTGATACTGGGACCTTTCAAATTTAACAGATAGGAAATTCTTGCGGATAAAATTGAAGCTTGCGTTCCCATCAACTCAAATAAATCCATTTCGTGTGGCGTTGCATTAAGAACGTTGGTGTAGTCGCAATTGAGCGAACCTGCATAAACACCGCATTTGACACCACTTAAACGACTATCGTTGTAGCCTGCATCCTCAAACGCTTCCCAGCAACCTTGCAAAAAAAGTCGCTGTTGTGGATCCATACGCTCAGCTTCTTTGCTGGAAATATTAAAAAAATGTGGATCAAATTCATCGATAGATTCAAAAAAACTTCCATATTGGCAATAGGTTTTATTGGGTTCATCGCGATTCTCACTGAAAATTTCTGCAAGATCCCAACGCTTGGCAGGAATAGCGCCAATCGAACTATTGCCATTGGCAAACTGATTCCATAAATCGGCAAGGTTGTTGATACCGCCAGGGTATCGGCAGGCTGCACCTATGACGGCAACAGGGATTTGACTGGAATCCAATGATTGTGCTTTGGATTCCGTGTGGTCTTTCAGCTTTTCTTCCAGTTTTAATATTTTTTTATAAGCCAGCTCAAGACGTTTCTGATCAGAAATTTGCGACATAACATTAATCCTTTGAAGCAAAGATGTAAAAATCCCGTTTATTTAAAAACGAATTAAAACCAAATAAAAAATGTGTAAATGACTTGATTTTGAAGAAGATGCAGGACGTATTAAATACGATAGAAATGACAAGATTATTTCATTTCCTTTGTGTTCCGATATCCTGAAAACCGGAATTCACCCACACCTCCTTGCTTGTTGAGCATCAAGATGTCACCAAAAACTTCTATCTGGACACCTCAATCAATCAAATCCTTAACAACAAATAAATTCACCGTTTTTTGATACTAAAATCAAATTTTTAATTTTGCAACTATTTTTTTATTACCAAAATTAAGGCGCCAATTTTGTCGTTATTTTCATTAACTATTAATAAAATGCTAT